>CAITDZ010000106.1 GCA_903891285.1 uncultured Solirubrobacterales bacterium | reverse complement strand
GGGTCGCCCAGGTGAACCGCGAGGTCGAGGCGCTGGGCGCCCAGGTGGTCACCCAGTACGCGACCCTCGGCAGGTACGACTTCGTGACCGTGGTCGAGGCACCCTCGGAAGAGGTGATGGCAAGGGTCTCGGTGGAGCTCGGCTCCCGCGGGACGATGTCCAGCGAAACGATGGCAGCGCTGCCGTCGGAGCGACTGGAAGAGATCCTCTGATCGGGGATCGCCGGCAGTGAAGGTCCTCGTCCTCGGTGGCGGTGGGCGCGAGCACGCGATCGTCAATGCGCTCGCCCGCTCGCCCTCCGATCCCGAGATCCTCGCCGCGCCCGGGAACCCCGGGATTGCCGAGGTCGCCCGATGCCTGCCGGGCCTCGATCCGACCGACGTGCCCGCGGTGGTCGAAGTGGCCCGGGAGAACGAGGTCGAGCTGGTCGTGGTCGGGCCGGAGGCCCCGCTGGTTGCCGGAGTGGTCGATGCGCTGGAGGCGGCCGGGATAAGGGCATTCGGGCCGCGGGCCGCGGCTGCACGGCTCGAGGGTTCGAAGGCCTTCGCCAAGAAGGTGATGGAGGAGGCCCAGGTGCCGACCGGCGGCTACCGGGTCGTGGGTGACGCCGAGACGGCAGCCGGGGTGCTCGACGAGTGGGACTTCCCCATCGTGATGAAGGCCGATGGCCTGGCGGCCGGCAAGGGCGTCCTGATCTGCCCGGACCGCGAAGCGGCCGACGAGGCGCTCGCGATCTTCTTCTCCGAGCAACGATTCGGCCAGACAGAGGTCCTGATCGAGGAGTTCCTCGAGGGCGAGGAGCTCTCGTTGCTTGCTATCTGCGACGGCGAGCGGGCGATCCCACTCGCTCCGGCTCGCGACTTCAAGCGGATCGGCGACGGCGACACCGGACCGAACACCGGCGGCATGGGCAGCTTCTCCCCGGTCCCTGGGGTGGATCCGGGCGAGGTCGGTCGGCTGAGCGTCCAGGTCCACCGCCCGGTGATCGATTACATGGCCCTGAACGGGGAGCCGTTCCACGGGATCCTCTACGCCGGGCTGATGATGACCGCGGGGGGGCCAAAGGTCCTCGAATACAACGTCCGGTTCGGCGATCCCGAGACCCAGGCCGTCCTTCCACGGCTTTCGTCCGACATCCTCCAGCTCTTCCTCGCAGCATCGGAGCCGGGCGGCCTGGAGGGCGTCGAAGTCGCCTTCTCCGACGACTGGGCAGTGACGGTCGTCCTCGCCTCGGCCGGCTACCCGGAGTCGTCCTCCAGCGGCGACCCGATTTCCGGACTGGATCAGGCGGCCGAGCTGGCCGAGGTGGTCCATGCCGGGACCGCCCTCGAGGACGACGTCGTCGTGACCGGTGGTGGGCGAGTGCTCAACCTGACCGGGCTGGGACCGGATCTCGCGACCGCCCGCCGCCGCGCATACGATGCGGCCGAGGCCGTCCAGTTCGAGGGACGGCAGATGAGGTCGGACATCGCCGCCGGCCTGGAAGGAACAGACGGGGAGTGACCGAGACGATGAAACCCACAAGCCCGGGAGTAAGTCCTTGATCGAGCGCTATTCCCGGCCAGTGATGGCCGAGATCTGGTCCGAGGACGCCAAGCTCGACTCCTGGCTCTCGGTCGAGCTGGCTGCGACCGCCGCCTGGGCGACCGAGGGGGTCGTACCCGAGGAAGACGCGGCGGCCTGCAGGGAGAAGGCTGCATTCACCGTCGCCGCGGTCCACGAGCGCGAACAGGTGACCGATCACGACGTGGCCGCCTTCGTCGACGTGGTCTCGGAGTCGGTCGGGGGCGACGCCGGCAGGTGGATCCATTACGGCCTGACCTCCTCCGACGTACTCGACACGGCACTGGCGGTCAGGCTGGGAGCGGCCGGTGAGGTTCTGCTCGAGGGTGCGCTCGCCTATCGCGACGCACTGGTCGAGCGGGCCTTCGAATACCGGGATGCGCTCTGCGTCGGCCGGACCCACGGCGTCCATGCCGAGCCGACCACCTTCGGTCTCCGCCTGGCCGGCTTCGCGATGGAGGCCGACCG
>CAITDZ010000105.1 GCA_903891285.1 uncultured Solirubrobacterales bacterium | reverse complement strand
GCCCCCGGGTGACCGCCGCCTGGGGCACCCCCTCTGTCGATGGGGCGATGATCGTGTACCTGTGGGGACTCTCGGCTGCCCTCGACAGCAGACGCTCGGCGAGGTCGGGACTCGAGAGTGTCTGATTGCCGATCACCAGGGTGTGGGTAACGTCCTGACGGACGGAGTCGTCTTCGATCCGAACCGGGATGTGGGTCACCGTAGTGCCGGGGGCGAATTCACCCTTGGCCCATTCGACCAGGTCACGTCTTGCGAAGCCGAACCTCGTTTCGTAGAGGCAGGAGAGCAGCACCTCGGAGGGGCGATGGCTCCTGATCGCGTCCCCGAGGGCGAGTTCGGGGGCCGGGTCGAGCACCTCACCGACCGCCTCGATGCCGAACTCCTCGAGGACCGCCAGTGTGACCTCGACCCGGCTGCGTGCGGCCTGGGCCGTCTCTTCGGGAGAGGTGATCTGGCCGGCGGTGGGCCGATTGGCAGGGGCTACGACCACCACGTATGAAGCTTCCGGAGCCCGTTCCTGAGCGGCACCCAGGAGCTTCCGGCCACCGGCAACTTCGTTCAGGAAGAGGAGCAGGGGCCGCACCGGTTACGTGGCGGCAGGGACGGACGAGGGCTTCGGCTCCGGGACGGTCGCCTCCGCGTCCTCGTCGCCCATGATCGCGTGCCGGGCGCCGGGCGTCCCGTACTCGTAGGGACCGCCGACGACCCTCGGGATCTCGTCGAAGTTGAAGGTCGGGGGCGGCGAAGAGACGAGCCACTCGATCGTCTTCGACCTCCAGGGGTTGCCGCTCGCCTTCGGGCCGTACTTCCAGCTGACCACCATGTTGTAGAGGAAGACCAGCTGGGCAAGCCCGAGGATCAGAGAGAAGAAGCTGATCACCAGGTTCCACTCGCCGAACTGGCTGGCGTAGTCGGCGACCCTTCGCGGCATCCCCTCGAGTCCGATCCAGTGCTGCGGGATGAAGGTGCCCCAGGTACCGATCATCGTGCCCCAGAAGTGGATCCGACCGAGGCGTTCGTCGTACATCCGCCCGGTCATCTTCGGGAACCAGTAGTAGATCCCGGCGAAGATCGTGAACACCGATCCGCCGAACAGGACGAAGTGGATGTGGGCGACGACGAAGTACGTGTCCGACATGTGGATGTCCAGCGGGACCATTCCGAGCATCACGCCGCTGATCCCACCGACCGTGAAGGTCACGATGAACCCGAGGGCGAACAGCATCGCCGTCGAATAGGTGTGGATCTTGCCGTAGAACAGGGTCCCCAGCCATGAGAAGACCTTGATCCCGGTCGGCACCGCGATCAGCAGGGTCGTGATCATGATCGGGACCCGCAGCCAGGAGAACATCCCGGCGACGAACATGTGATGGGCCCAGACCGAATAGGACAGGACGACGATCCCGAGCAGGGCCAGGGCCATCAACCGGTAACCGAAAATCGGTTTTCGGGCGTTGGTCGCGATCACCTCGGAGATGATTCCGAACCCAGGCAACATCATGATGTAGACCGCCGGGTGTGAGTAGAACCAGAAGATGTGCTGATAGCTGAGGACGTCACCGCCCTCGAGGAAGTTGAAGAAGTTCATACCCATGATCCGGTCGAAGAGGACCATGAACTGGACCCCCGCGATGAACGGGGTCGCCCCGACCACGATCAGCGAGGTCGAGAGGTTCGCCCAGACGAGCAGAGGCATCCGCCACAGGTTCATTCCGGGCGCACGCATGGTGATGATCGTCACCAGGAAGTTGACCGAGGTCGCGATCGAGGACGCCCCGGCGAACTGGACGCCGACGTTGAAGAAGCTCTGTCCGAGCGGCGCCCCGGTCGATAACGGCGCGTAGCCGGTCCAGCCCGCATCGAACGAGCCACCGGGGGCGAGGAAGCTACCCATGAAGATCACTCCGGCGATCGGTAGCAGCCAGAAGCTCAGGGCATTCAGCCTCGGGAAGGCCATGTCGGGAGCACCGATCATGATCGGCAGCACGTAGTTGGCGATCCCGGCGAACATCGGGATGATGAACAGGAAGATCATCACCGTGGCGTGGGTCGAGAAGAGCCCGTTGTAGACATTCGGGTCGACGATCTGGGTTCCGGGCTGGGCGAGTTCGGCCCGGATCAACATCGCCAGGAGTCCACCTACGAAGAAGAAGAAGAAGGTGGTGACGATGTACTGGATCCCGATGACCTTGTGGTCGGTATTGAAGGTGAAGTAGTCCTGCCAGCGGGTCGCACCGTGGCCGGAATGGTCGTCGGGAACGGTCGGCTTGCCCGCCGCCCAGCGGAACCAGTAGGAGAAGGCGCCGAAACCGATCAGGAACCCGAACGGCGCAGTGATCAGGGGAACGATCACCTGCGGGTAGCCCGTCTGCTCGGTCTGGAATGCGTCGAGTCCGGAAACGAGCCTGAGGATCACGACGAGTCCGAAGCCGAATGCGGCTCCGATCAGGGTCCCGAGGGCCGCCCGATACCAGCCTGGCTCTCTCAAAGCATGCGCCATCAGCTCGCTCCAATCATGACTGAGTCACGTTGTCCCGCGTCGTCTCGTCGACCCCACTTCCACCTATGCCGCCCTCCGCCTTCTGGATCTGCCTCTGGATCTCGAGTGCCTGGTCGGCGGTCAGGTAGAGGCCCTGCGGCACCTCCTCCTCCAGCCCCTTCACCCAGCGGTTGAACTTCTTCCTCGGCTCGACCACCACCTTGGCTCGCATGACCGAATGGCCCGCCCCACAGAGCTCGGTACAGATCAGCTGGAAAGTGCCGACCCGGTCCGGCGTAACGACCGCGTCGGTGGTGATCCCGGGCACGTTGTCCTTCTTGATCCTCCACTCGGGGACCCAGAATGAGTGGAGCACGTCCTGCGCGTTCATCTTGAAGATGACCTGCTGACCGACCGGCACGTGGAACTCGCCCTCCGACCACTTGTTGCCTTCGGTGGGGTAACCGAAGGTCCAGGCGAACTGCTGGGAGTAGACGTTGACTATCAGCGGGTCGGAGTCGACTTCCTCGATGTCATCGAGGACGGCCCAGCTGTATCCGGCCGCAAACAGGACGATGACCGTCGGGATGATCGTCCAGGTGAGTTCGAGCTTGGTGTTGCCGTGGATCGGTAGCCCGTCGCTTTCGTCGCCGGGCTTGACCCTCCAGCGATAGAGGGCATACCCGAGGAAGACGCAGACGATCGCAAATACGAACGAGGAGATGATGATCATCCAGTCGAGCAGGGCGTCGATCGGACCGGCAGCAGTGGACCCGGCCTCGCCGTTCCAGTCGATCTGGATCATCAGCACCGCAATCACGGCGCCGATCGCGAGGGAGACGATCGCAAGTCTGAGGTAAGGGACCTTTGGCATCAGACCTCCCGGATTCTACCCGAGAGCCCCCCCGGACGACCGCCTCACGGATCGGGCGGGGCCAGTGGCCGGATCTCGCCGGCGGAGGCCCTGATCACGTCCCGGGCCACCCCCTCCCAGCTCCAGTGGTGATCGGCCGAGGCGGCCAGGGCGAGTTCGATTGCCAGGCGCTCCTCGGCTGCGGTTTCGAGCCACCGATCGAGCCTCGATGCGATCTCGGGAACGGCGTCCGGTCCGAGGTCGAAGGAAAGGAAGGGTGCGGCACCGGGCACGTCTTCGGAGAGGGTCGAAGTGACCTCCTCGAGGCCGGAATGTCTGGCGCAGACGGGCATCACTCCGGAGGCGGCAGCCTCGGCTGCGACCATTCCGAACGCCTCGGGAAAGGTGCTGGGAACGACCATCGAATCGGTCGGGGGGACGAGCTCGGCGACTTCATCGTGCTCGAGGCGCCCGGTGAACAGGATCGACCCTGCCGACGATCGGGCGGAGTCCCGGTAGTCGGTCGGTGGATCGGCAAGGAAGTCATCGAGCATCTCGAGCCGGCCGGCCGTGCCCCCCTCGAGGCCCCGGCCCTCGGCGGCAATCGCCCGGGCGCCGGCAAGATCCCCCTCGGAGAGTCTTTCCACCAGGGCCTCGAGGCCCTCGGCGAACTCCCCGAACCCTGCAAAGAGGAGGGTCGCCCCCGGGTGGTTGCGGTGGACCATCGGCCAGGCTGCAGCCAACAGGTCGACCCCCTTGGAGACGATCAGCTTGCCGACGAAGACGACTCGGGGTCCTTCGGAATCGGCAAAGACCCGGATCGCTGCCGAGGCCCTCGGACGATCGCGGCCAAGGCCGGAGCCACCGTCCCCGGTGGCGATCCGGCCGGCGAGCGCATCGAGCAGATCCCCCGCCTGCAAACGATCGACCGGGTGGAAGCTCTGGGGATCGACACCGGGCGGCCCAAGACCGGTCTTCTCCTCGAGGCCGATCCCTGGGATCGTCTCCCAGAGGCTCTCGGCCGTATGCCGGGAGCCGACCAGGATCGCCGACGCCCGTTCCAGGCCCTCGCTCGCCCAGGGCACGAAGCGCGGATTCGGACGGATCGTGTACTCGAGGTCGGAGCCGTGGTTCTTGACCGCGAACGAAGGGATCCCGGCCCGAGCCAGGACTACCGGCCCCATGATCAGGTGGTTGGCGAGCGCCGCGTCCGGTGCACCGGTCCGTTCGACGACCTCAGCCACGGCGGCCACGTTGGCCTCGACGTAGGCCTCGATCTCCGGGTCCCCCAGGGAGGGGAATGCCCGGGCCTCGAACCCCTCGTAGCGGTCCTCGACGTAGACGGGGAGGATCTTCCCGATGGGAGGCAGGTAGACCGTGACCGAACCCGTTCCGTCGCTGGAGCCAGTGCTGGTCACGGTCAACCCGCCGCCTTCCCAGGTGCCGACCGCATCGACCCAGTCGAACCCAGCTGCCTCACGGTCCTGGCAGAAGAGGTGGACCTCGTGACCCAGTCCGGCCAGCGCCCGGGCCAGGTTGGCGTTGTAGATGTTGCTCCCGGTACCGCGCAGCAGGTAGCCGTGGAAGACCAGGATCCTCATCACTCTCTATTCTCCCCAACCGAACCGATGGGAAGCATCACCAACGGACAGCTCTGTCGACTGAGGGCCCCCGCCTCCGGGCGGGAATCCCTTGCGTTCGTCGAAGGCGACACCGTCTACAGGGATGAGCAGACCGGGGAAGAGCTGGATCCGGTGGCAGTCCTGCTGCCGCTCGCCCCGACTGCCTCCCGGCTGCCGCGGGCGCCGCTCAACCTCAGGATCTGCCGGCGTTGCCGTCAGCTGACGGCGCGGGACATGGCCGAGTGCCAGTTCTGCGGCCTCGTCTCCTGAGCAGCCAACCCCGGCACGAGCAGTCGGATCAGTTCCTGCCGACGATGGTTGCCGTGTAGAGCAGCGCGTTCGAGCCGTAGTAGCAGGCGTACTTGCGGACCGAATTTTCCTTGCGCTGGGGGCGAGAGCTCTCCAGCGCCGGGTTCGGCTGCCCGGTATCGGGGTCGACCCCGAGACGGCACTTGCCCGGTGATCGGCTGGCCCGCCAGGTGTAGTTGGCCTCGGCCTCGGCGCAGGTCGCTGGATCGAGGACCCCGGAGATCGAGTTGAAGTTGCAGGCCCGGGGCTTCCAGAGTGCCGGAGCCCAGGTCGGGATGGTCAGGCCGACCATCTGCCCGGCGACCACGTTGAGGGGCTCGTCCAGGGCGAAGTGGACCCTGCTGCCGAAGTAGGCGTTGAGCGTCTCGACCGGACTCTGTCGGACCATCCTCCATTGAGGGGGCCCAGACTCCTTCTTGACCCGCTTGAGGACGGCGATCCCGGCCTGCGATGGTGAACCGAAGAGCTCGTTGAAGAAAGGTGCCTGAGCCGGACGGACCGTGCCGGCATCGTCGATTTCCCGCTTCGTCGGTCGGGAGAGGTAGATCGACCAGGAGACGATCTTGCCCGACCACGGGACGGAGAAGGGAAGGCTCCGGGAGGAGTCGGAACGCTTCACCTGGTAGGCGGTCACCTTGCCCTCGACCACGCAGTCGCGGTTGAAGTCGGTCCCGCAGTTCGGCTCGAGGTCTTCGCGGCCGGCGCCGAGGGTGATCCGGCGCTCTGATTTGGCTCCGGCGTCGGTCGGCAGGGTCGAGAGGACGGAGAGGCCGATTGCCACGAAGGCGATCCCGGCGGCGATGATCAGCCGCCCGGTAGCCCCGTGGAACCACTTGGCTCTTGTATGGCTGGTTGAAGGCATGGTCTCCTGAGGTAACACCCGTCCCCTGGCCGGGTTGCTGATGGAGGGCTTACTTGTAGCGGTAGGTGATTCGGCCCCTGCTGAGGTCGTAGGGCGAAAGTTCGATCTTGACCCGGTCACCGGGGAGGATCCGGATGTAGTGCCGGCGCATCTTTCCCGAGATGTGGCCAAGTACCTCATGGTCGTTATCCAGGCGCACCCTGAACATGGTGTTCGGCAGGGCCTCGGTGATCTCGCCCTCCATCTCGATTTTCTCTTCTTTACCCATCGCGATCGAGGCTACTACTCACCCGTCCTGGACCATCTCCCTGGCCAGGGCCACAGCATCGCTTGCAGATTCGACGTCACCGATCCATACCGCGCCCTCCAGACGTTCGATCAGCCGGCCCAGTTCCGGCCCGGGCTCGATGCCAACCTGACGAGCGAGTTCATCACCGGTGATCGGCAGGCGAGGGGGTCCCGTCTCGTGCCAGACCAGCCCTTCGGCGACCATCTTCGATGCGAGGTCGAGGTGGGCCTCGACCATCTCGGTACTCGCGACCGGGCCGCTCCCACGGGCCGCCAACCTGTCGGCGACGGTCAGCAGGGTCACGTCGACCGAAACCGGAGAGGTCCTCTTCAGGTACTGGTAGACCTGATCCGGGGTCGGTGGCTCGCCGGCCGCCATGAAACCGAGAATCAGGTGGTGGCGGGTCAGGTCGGCCACGTGACGGGCGAGCCGTCGGGACGCCCTCAGGCGACCGAACATGTCCGCGACCTTGGTCGCCCCGACCTCATCATGTCCGCGGAAGCCCACGAAGCCGTCCCTCTCCGCCCTCGTCTCGGGCTTAGCGCAGTCGTGGAAGAGCGCGCCCAGCCGCAGGCCGACGGCCCGATCGATTCCGTCGGCGAGAGGCTCCGAAAGGAGGTCCGAGGTCCGGCTGGCGGAGCCCCCGACGAACCGGTCGAGCTCGGTTTCGATCCGCAAGACCCCTTCGAGCACCTCGATCGTGTGGCCGTAGACGTCGAGGTGGTGGTTGGGGCCCTGGATGACCCCCTTGAGCTCCGCGAGTTCGGGCAACGCGGCCTCCATTCCCCCGGTCCGATCGAGCGCCTCGACACCACGAAGGGGATCGCGGGACCCAACCAGGAGGAGGAACTCGGAGAGGACCCTCTCCCCCGCAATCGAGTCGAGCCGGGGAGCTGCGCTCCGGGCGAGGCCTAGTGTTTCTGGTTCCACCTCCCAGCCGAACTGGGCGGAGAGCCGAGCCGCCCTCATTACCCGAAGCGGATCATCGGTGAAGGAACGGTCCGATACCGCCCTGAGGACACCGTCCTCGAGGTCGCCGACCCCGCCCAGCGGATCGATCAGGTCGCCACCTCCGAGCGGTACCGCGATCGACCCCACCGTGAAATCCCGGTGCCGCAGGTCACCCTCGATGGTCGAATCCCTTAGGCCGGTCACGTCGACCTGCCAGTCGAGCGAGCGACCCTGGGCGCGCCAGGTGTCGAACTCCTCTGAGAGCTCGAAGGCGATGCCGTCGAGGCTCCCGGCGATCGCCCGGGCAACCCCCTCGGGGTCTCCAGCCACGACGAGATCGACGTCGGTCACCTCGTGTTCGAGGAGTGCATCCCTTACCGCACCTCCGACGATCCAGGCACCGGCTCCGGCCGCCTCGACGGGGTCACCCAGGCCGGCCACCGCCTCGGCGGAGAGCAGCCTCTCGACCGCGTCGCCCGCCGCCATCACCGGGACCCGGCGGCCTCCCGTGGCACCCGAGCCGAAAGACCACAGGTCACCTCGTAGTTGATCGTGTCGAGCAGCCGGGCGAGGTCCTCGGCCAGGATCCTCTCCTCCCCCTCCCGACCGATCAGCACCACCTCGTCGCCGATCCCCACCTCGGCCTCGCCGGGTGGCCCGAGGTCGACCGCGACGTTGTCCATCGAGATGGTCCCGGCGACCGGCAGCCGACGGCCACCGACCAGAACCGGTGCCTTTCCGGATAGCCCGCGCCGGTACCCGTCCCCGTAGCCGATGGGGACGGTGGCAACCTCGGTCGGGCCGGAGGCGGTCCAGGCCCGGCCGTAGCCGACCGAATCCCCCTCCTCGAGGGTCCTCAGGGAGCCGACCCAGGAGACCAGCGAAAGAACCGGCTCCAGGCCGAGGTCCGTGGGATCCCGTCCGAAGGGGTCCATTCCGTAGAGGGCGACGCCCGGCCTGACCAGGTCCAGATGGGTTGAAGCCTCCCGGAACACCGCAGCGCTGTTTGCTGCGTGGGCCAGGGTCTCGGGGTGCTCGGTTCGCACGGCCTCGACGACCCCGAGGAATGCCTCGAGCTGCTCGTCGAGGAAGGGGTCGGACCGATCATCCGCCGTCGCGAAGTGGGTCCAGACGGCCTCCAGCTCCAGGTGATCGGAAGCTGCGATCCTGTCCGCCATTCGAAGGATCCGTTCAGGGTCGCGACAGCCCAGTCGGCCCATCCCCGAGTCGTACTTGAGGTGGAGCTTGATCGGCCCCGATGCCGGTTCGGCCAGCCGTTCGACCCGGTCGACGAAGCCCTCTTCCCACACCGGGAGCTCGGCCCCGGAGCCGATCGCGACCTCGAGTTCCGGTCCGGTGAGGGCGCCCAGGACCACTACGGGCATCTCGCTGGAGATCTCCCGGGCGGCGACGGCCTCATCCGCCGTCGCGACACAGAACCTGTCCACCCCGGCCTCGGCCAGGGCCGAGCCACAGAGCCACATTCCGTGGCCGTAGGCGTCGGCCTTGATCACGGGACAGATCCCGACCCCATCGCCGACGGCCTCACGAACCACCTCGAGATTCCGTCGGAGCGCGTCGAGGTCGACCCGGGCGACCGCCCTCATGCCGGAGGGGCTCACTCGCCGGTCAGGGCCGCCAGCACGTCGACCCTGGTCACGATCCCGACCAGCCTGCCGTCATCGTCCACGACCGGGAGGCGGTTGTGGTGCTTGCTCGAGATGAGGCGGCCGGCTTCACCTGCATCCTCGTCGGGTCCGATCGTCAAGGGGTCGGGGGTCATCAGGTCGGCCGCATCCGCGGCGAAGGCCTTCTGCGCCCTGTCCTCGAAGTGCTTCATCGACTCGAGGAATACGACCCCGCCCATGATGTTGACGTAGTGGGGAAGGTGGAAGTCGGTCTCGTCGTCGGAGATGACCAGGTCGGACTCGGTGATGATCCCGACGACCTTTCGGTCCCCGTCGACCACGGGAACCCCGGGAAGGTCGTGCTCGCGCAAGACCTCGAGGACCCCGCGGACATCCTCGTCCGGGGTCACGGACGGCGGGTCGGTATCCATTATTTCCGCGACGGTCGGCATCGACCCGAGTCTAGTCGGTCCCTCACCCGCTCAGGGCAGGGGCCGAACCGCCTCCGGCAGCGCGTCGACGACGTCCGAGGCGATCGTGCCATCGGCCGATCCAACCCTCCCGGTGGCGATCCTGCCCGCCCTCGCGTGGACGAAGACTGCCGCTGCGGCAGCGTCGAACGGATCCAGGCCCCGTGCGAGGAAGGCGCCACAAACCCCCGCCAGGACGTCACCGGTACCGGCCGTCGCGAGACCGGGAGCCTCGAGGTCGTCGATCGCGATTCCCTCCGATCCAGCAACGATCGAGTCGTCGCCCTTTAGCACCACGACCGCCCCGGTTCGGGCGGCCTCCTCGACTGCCGAACCGAGTCTTTGGGCTTCAACGGCTGCCGGCTGCCGGCCGAGCAGACGGGCCATCTCACCCGGATGGGGGGTGATGACCGTCGGGTAACCACGGGAGGCGATCGGCTCCGGGTCATCCCCCAGCAGGCTCAGGGCATCGGCATCGATGACGAGCGGGGCCTCGATCGACTCGACCAGCTGGCGAACCAGCCTGGCCGTCTCGTCGGCCCGCCCCATCCCCGAGCCGAGCACGACCGCTGCCGCCCCCTGGCAGTGGTCGAGGATCGTCTCGGCGGCCTCCGGCCCGAGGGCGCCGGGCCGGTCCCCCTCGGGACAGGCGAGGGTCATCACCTCGGCCTGGGCCGCGGATACCAGCGTTTCCAGCGAGTCAGGGACCGCTGCGGTCGCGTAACCGGCACCGGCCCGGATCGCCCCACGGGAAGCCAGCACGACCGCGCCGGTGAGGCCCCGTGAACCACCGACCAGAGTGACCCGCCCCGAGGTGAACTTGGTCGACTCCGGTCCACGCGGTGGGAGAAGAGTGAGAACCCGTTCGGTGATGATTCCGGCAGCCTCTCCCGGAGGGGCGTCCGGGGGGAACCCGATCGGGGCGACGTCGAGGGCACCGGTGAGACCCTTGCCGGGCCGGATGAACTGACCCACCTTGGGCCCGTGGAAGGTCACGGTCCTGTCCGCCTGGACCGCGAGTCCCGCCCCGCCCGTCGAGGCATCGACCCCAGACGGGATGTCGCAGGCGAGCACCGGGCTGGCGGCCATGTTGATCCATTCGATCGCAGCCGCGACCGGCTCGCGTGGCTCGCCCTCGAAGCCCGTCCCGAGGATCGAATCCACCACCAGGCCCGGTGGCTCCCGCCGAACGAGGGAACCCGGGCCTTCGTCGACCGGGATACCCCTCAGGCGGTCGAGGTTCTCGGCCGCATCCGGGCTGAGCTCTTCCCCGGCCCAGAGCAGCTGGACCTCTACCTCCAGACCGAGCTCGGCCAGGTGTCGCGCGGCCACCAATCCGTCCCCGGCGTTGTTGCCCTTCCCGCAAACCACGAGGACCGATCCGTCGCCCGCCATCCCGATCGCAGCATCGGCGACCGCCCGACCGGCGCTCTCCATCAGATCCAGCGAAGGGATCCCGGCCTCGTCGATCGTCCACCGGTCGGCCGCGGCCATACCTGCGGAGTCGTAGAGGGGATCGAGCCAGGTCTTCATCGGGTCACCTTTCGACCAGGACTACGGCAGAGGCAAGTTCCCGCTCGTGGGTCAGGCTGAGGGAGATCCTCAGACCCTCCTCGACGGCCCGGTCCCCCAGACCCCCACGGAGCCTCAGCTTCGGAGGGCTCCCTGCCTCGACCTCGATCTCGGTCAGGGGGTATCCAACCGTCAGACCGAGGGCCTTCACGCAAGCCTCCTTGGCGGCGAAACGGGCGGCAAGGTGACGCCCCGGCCGACGACGGGCCTCGCAATAGCTGACTTCATCCTCGGTAAATAGCCGACCGGCCAGCCTCGGGTAACGCCCGAGGGCCCGCTCCAGGCGGGCCACCTCGACGAGGTCGATCCCGATCCCGACCGTAGCCATGGGGCAATCCTAGGGCCGGCGCGGCCCTACTCGACCGTCACCGTCTTGGCAAGGTTCCGGGGCTGGTCGACGTTCAACCCCCGCTTTCGGGCGACGTGGTAGGCGAGGAGCTGCAATGGGATGATCGCGAACAGGGGCTGGAGCACCCAATCGGTCGCCGGAACGAAGATCGTCTCGTCGGCCACCTCTCCCACCCGGTCGGCACCCTCGGTCGCGATCGCGATCGTGTCCGCCCCGCGCGCCCGGACCTCCTCGAGGTTAGAAAGGACCTTGTCCAGGACGGGACTTTCGGTTGCAACGCAGACGACCGGCGTCGATTCGTCGAGCAGGGCGATCGGACCGTGCTTCATCTCCCCGGCGGCGTAGGCGTCGGTCGGGATGTAGGAGACCTCCTTCAGCTTGAGCGCCCCCTCGAGGCAGACCGGCAGCCCGATGTGCCGCCCGAGATAGAGGAAGAAATCCTGGTCGACATGGCGCTCCGCCACCGACTCGACCACCTCGGAGACCGAGTCGATCGTCGCGTCCATCAGCTCGGGGATGTCGCGGAGGGCCTGCTCGAGTTCCTCGAGCTCCTCGCCGGGGAGGGTCTCCCTCAGTTCAGCCAGCTTGAGGGCGAACAGGTACATCACTGCGACCTGGGCGACGAAGGTCTTGGTCGCCGCGACCCCTATCTCGAGCCCCGCCCGGGTGTAGAGCACTGCGTCGCTTTCCCTGGTCGCCTGGCTTCCCATCACATTGGTGATTGCCAGTACGGTGGCCCCCTTCTCCCGCGCGAGCTTCATCGCAGCCAGGGTGTCGGCCGTCTCGCCGGACTGGGTTATCCCGATGACCAGGTCCCCCGGTCCGACCACCGGGTCCCGGTAGCGGTACTCGGAGGCGATGTCACACTCGACGGGTACCCGGGCCCAGGTCTCTATCGCGTACCGGCCGACCAGGCCCGCGTGGTAGGAGGTGCCGCAGGCGACCACGACGACTCGCCCGAGGTTGGCGAGGAATTCATCATCGAGCCCGGAATCGGAGAGGTCGACTCCCTCCCCCGGTCGGACCCGGTCAAGCACCGTCTCTGCGATCGCCTCGGGTTGCTCGTGGATCTCCTTCATCATGAAGGTCTCGTAGCCGGACTTCTCGGCAGCCTCCTCGTCCCAGGAGACCGTCTCGGGGTCGCGCTCGACCGATTCACCGGCGAAGGTCTCGATCTCCACCCCCTCCGCCGTCGCGGTAACGATCTCGCCGTTCTCCACCGGGAGAACCGTGCGGGTCTCTGCCATGAAGGCCGGGATCGCCGAGGCCACGAAGGTCTCGCCATCGCCGAGGCCGACGGTGAGGGGGGTCTCCCAGCGAGCACCGACCAGGACACCGGGGAGGTCCCTGTGCATCGCCACGAAGGAGAAGTGGCCTCGAAGCTCGCCCACGGTCGCCCGGACCGCCTCGGTGAGGTCCCCCTCGAAGTTCCGGGCGATCAGGTGGGCAACCACCTCGGCATCGGTCTCGGAGCTTAGTTCGACCCCTTCGGCCTGAAGCCCTTCGCGGATTTCGGCGTGGTTCTCGACGATCCCGTTGAGGACCATCTCGACCGATCCGTCATCGGCGGAATGCGGGTGCGCATTCTGCTCGGTGACCCGACCGTGGGTCGCCCAGCGGGTATGGGCGATCCCGGTGGAGCCGCCATTCGCAGCGTCGCCGTCGAGGCGCTCTGCTGCATCGAGAGCTTCGGCCAACATGGCCAGGTTTCCGACCGCCCTGACCTTCTCGATCGAGTCCCCGGTCATGATCGCCAGGCCGGCCGAGTCGTAGCCCCGGTACTCGAGTTTCTCGAGGCCGGCCACGAGAATGGGCTGGCAGGGCCTCGGGCCCACATATCCGATGATTCCGCACATGACTGGCCGGTAAGGCTACCGGCGGGCCTCAGCCCAGCTCGGATTCCACCGCATCGGCCAGCCGACGGCAGATCCGGGTCGCCTCCTCGCCGGTTCGGGCCTCGACCATCACCCTGACCAGGGGTTCGGTTCCCGACGGCCTGACCAGCACCCTGCCTTCCCCGCCCAGCTCGTCCTCGACCGCCTCGATCGCCGCCATGACCGCATCGTTTTCCTCGAGGGAGGCCTGGTCGGCCACCGGGACGTTGATCAGCTCCTGGGGGAGGCGGGCCATCGGCGATGCCTCGGCGAGGTCTTCGCCGTCGAGCGCCTCGAGCAGGGCGAGGGCGGAGGCAAGCCCGTCCCCGGTCGGGGCGTAGTCGGTCGAGATCACATGACCGGACTGTTCACCGCCGAGGATCCAGCCGAGCCGGTCGAGGGCCTCGAGCACGTGCCGATCTCCCACCGGGGTGATTTCCACCTCGATCCCTGCGTCTCCCATCGCCCGGTGGAAACCGTGGTTGGTCATCACGGTCACGACCACACCCCCTCCCAGGGTTCCGGCCCGGCTCCTCTCGAGTGCGACCAGTGCCATTACCTCGTCGCCGTCCCTGACCTCGCCGGTTCGGTCGACCGCCAGCATCCGGTCGCCATCGCCGTCGAAGGCGAAACCGATGTCGAATCCACCGTCATGGACCGTCTCGGCCAACGACTCCGTGTGGGTCGAACCACACCCCAGATTGATGTTCCGCCCATCGGGCTCCGCGTAAAAGGTGGATACCTCGGCCCCGAGCTGCCGGAAGACCTCAGGTGCGACCCGGAAGGTCGCACCGTTGGCGCAGTCGAGGGCGATCCGCATACCCGAGAGGTCGAGTCGGTACCGGTCGAGGAGTGTCCG
>CAITDZ010000104.1 GCA_903891285.1 uncultured Solirubrobacterales bacterium | reverse complement strand
TGGTTACCGGCCCGGTCGACCACCCGGGCCAGGACGTTGTATTCCCCGGGCGGCAGGTCGTCTGAAGGAACCTCGGTCTCGAGGGAAGACCCGATCACCTTCGCCGGGAGCTCGATCGGCTCGCCCGGCTTCGAAACCGGGGTGATCGTCACCCTGCCCGAGGCAACCCCCGAGAAGCGGTCGAGCAGGTCGAACCTGAACAGCGAGGGGTTCCCGGGATCGCTCGGACCCGAGAAGACCGCCTCCGGTGGGGATCGATCGATCTTCACTTGGGCCACCCCAGCCGGGGCATTGCGTTCGCCCCCGGGGGCGAGGCGCCCGTCACTTACGTTGCCGGCAAGGTCCCGCGCGAAGAACCGGACCTCGGTGATGCCTTCCCGGGCGACCGTTACCTCAGCCCGGTCGCCCTCGACCTCGACCCTTTCGCCACCTTCGGCCTCGATCACGGTGATCGGCTCCCCGTCGTCATCGTCCTCGCCCGCCATCCCGGAGAGGGCATCGGTCGAACGGGCCACCAGGTTGACCGGCTCGCGAGACCAGCCCGATGGGACCCCGGCCAGGCTGGTCTCGGGGAAGGTCCTGTCGACCAGGAGGCGGGCGGTGACCGGGCTCCTCGATGGGAGGAGCGCCCCGGACACAGCGACGCTGGAGACCCAGTTGGCGCCATCCCTCAGCCCGCCCAGCAGCGGAGGCGCGCCTCCTGCCCGATCGACAAGGGTTACCTCGGCCCGCTCGCAGATGCTCGAGCGACAGGGAGAAAGCGGACCCTGGTCCGAGACCGCGACGGCATACCCGAGGACTCCCGACGGACCACTGGGGACGACCGGCTCCACCCGGGCCGGAAGCGGGAGCTCGTCCCGCGAGATCCACCCCGACGGAACGGCAGGCCGGGCGGGCGGCGGTGGGATGTCGTCGAACCGGACCCGGGCGACCGCCGGCGGTCCGACGTTCCCGGCCTGGTCGGTGAACCTGGTCTCGAACAGGTAATCGCCGGGCTCGGGCACCCGGATTCGGGTCGATCGGGCTGACCCCGGGATCATCCCGGTAGCGGGCGCAACACCGGAGTCGGTCCGGATCAGCCTCCACCGGACCGAGGAAATCCCTGACCCGGGATCACCGGTCGAATCCCATCGAACACCCACCTCGGGACTGGCCGACCACGCACCGTCCGAATCAGTCCTCAGATCGACCGGTGGGGGTGGTTCCCGGTTGTCGACCATCACGGTGGTGGCCGGGGCACAGGTCGTATTCGGCCTTCTGCCGGAACCAGCGAAATCCGAGGCGCAGGCCTCGATCGTGTTCACACCCTCCTGGAAGGGGGCGCTCCGGGTATCGAGCTGGGCCGACCGGCTCGCAGTCGACGAGCAGGGAGAAAACCCGAACGCCCGACCGCCCGAGGCGCCGGTGCAAGCAGGCGCCGGGAGGTTCACCGGGAAGCCGTTCACCCTCAGGGCCAACTCCGACAGCCCCGACCCGACGTCGAAAGCGTTGAGCGAGTAACCGACCGTCCCACCCAGCCAGCTCCCGGCTGCTGCGGTACCGAACAGCTCGCCCGATCGGTCGAGGGCCGGTGGTGCCTCGTCGTCCACCTGAAGCTCGACCGCCAGCACCTCGAAGAAGCCCTTGACCGCATCCGGGCGGTTGGGGCAGCCGCCCTGCCAGTTGCACCGAAGCCGAACCGCGAGCGAGTCGAGCGGGCGCTGCCGGTTCGACCACCTGGCCTCGACCACCGACCCATCATGGGCGAGTCCCCCGTCGAGGTCGATGTCAGCACCTCCGGCCCTGCCCGAGATCGAGGCCCGAAGGCCGTTCGCATCTTTGAGTTTTGCTCTCAAAGAAATGCCGGTTACCGAGATGCCGGCCGGAGCCCGCCAGAGGTACTGACCACCCTCGGCAACCGAGAACGACCCGCCTCGACGGTCCTGGTAGATCCCGACCCGGTCCTGGCTGGGGGAACGACAGCCCGAAAGAACGTTGACCCGATCGACACCACCGAGGCGGGAGTACTGGCCGTCGAACCAGCTCCCGGCACCGCCACACTGAGCGATGGAGAACTCACCGGCCGAGGCCGTTCCGTGACCGAAGGCGAGGAAGACCGTCCCGAGCGCACCGGCAAGCAGTGCCACCAGGCCGGCCGTTCGTGCTCGCATTCGCTGAACACTCATGGTCCGAACTCCCCGCTTCCTCCGAGGGGAACCTGCTTTGCCGGGGCTGGGGGTGGTGCCGGAGCCGTCGCGATGGTCGGGGTCGGGGCTGCGACCGAGGCCGAGGCCGAGCCCGGCGAGAACTCGGCAGCCACCGGGTCGGGCGCTGGAGCCCCTTCGACCGGAGTCTGGTCCTCAGGCTCGGTCGGCTCCGGCCCGCCACCCGGTGGATCGGCCGGGACGAGGGCGGGCAGGTTCGTGGGCGCCTCGCGATCCACTTCGGCCGCCTGCTCCACCGCGACTGGTTCGGGGGCGACTTCCCGCTCGCCGGGAATCTGGACCAGACCGGTGCCCAGGCAGGCCGCCGCTCCCCCAGCCGTCCCGACGCATATCGCCGCGACCTTGGCGATCGCTGTGGTGCCGATCCCACGGGCACCACCAGACCCGAGCACCGCAGCCGAAGCACCGTCCCCACCTCCAATCAGCCCGTTCAGCCTGAGCCAGACCTGGAGCGATAGCTCGTCGAGCCGCTCCCACGCCCGGGAGAAGAGCCCCTGTGCAGGTGCGCCATCTCCTGCCGCCTCAAACACACCGACCAGGGGCGCGGACCCGACCACTGCGGCCGGGATCCGTCTGTACTCCCGGAGCAGGGAACGACACCCCCCACAGACGGCAAGGTGGTTTCGAACCTCCCCGGCCGCATCGGGTTCCAGCTCGCCATCGGCTGCTGCCGAGATCAGGGGCTCGATCAGACCGCACCGGCCTCCGGACTCGCTCTCCCGAACGACCGAGCGAAGCTTCTCCCGGCCCTCGGCCAGGCACCGGTTCACCTTTGTCCGGGTCCAGCCGTTCGTCTGGCCGATCTCGGAGTAGCTCATCCCGGCAGCCAGCTGGGTCAATGCCTTCAGCTCCTGGGGTTTGAGGAGTGCGAGTGCCTCCCGGCTCCGGGCGACGAACTCCCTCTCTTCGACCTCGTCCTCCGGCCCCCGCCGATCGGAGGGGAGCGAGCCGACCCAGTCCCCGTCCTCTTCTTCCCGCGGGATGGACCCGGTTGGCCAACCCAGGGTTCGCTCGCGGGTACGTCGGATGGCGAGCGCTTCGTTACGGATCACGGTCCTCGCCCACGGAAGCAGGCGCCGGGCGTCGGCCGTTGGTGCCTTGGCCAGGAGGATCTCGAGTCCGCGCTGGACAGCGTCCTCGGCATCGTCGTTACAGAGCGAGACCCTCCGCGCGCTCGCCATCAGCAGGGTGCGGTGGTTCCGGACCAGCTCGACCGCAGCTCGGCGCCGCGCGGCCATGCTCGGTTCGACGGGCACGTCGGTAGGCCGATCGCGGTCGTCCCGACCTCTCAGCTGTTCGGCTGCTTCCACAGGGGGTGCTCCTTTTTCTCCCTTTCCGCCGGACCCGACAGCGCGGGACCTGCGGAACTTCCTGAACGACCCCCGGAAGCGCCAACACTCGAGACCATCGAGGTAGCGGTCTGGGTCCCGGCTTTTCCGGAGAGAGCACGACGCTGGCCGATCAATCGGTTGAAGGAAGACAAACCTCGCATTTGCTGGGATAAGTCCTCAAGCAAGGCGAACTCTCCCCCCTCCTCCCAAACGAAAAAGCTCGCTCCTAGCGACCTTTCGGGCCGGATCCAGGAACCCCGCAGTTTCCGAGGAGTTCATTGCGCTCGCCCATCTGGGGTGGGGCCGGAGTCCTGTCGGAAACGATGCTCAGGGGCTTTCCAACCGACACCAAGTCGTCCCGTCACGTGAGCCCACCCGAGACCGGCCCGGGCCGCTGGTGAGAGGCCGACTCGTTCCGCGTCATGCGCGGCCATCCGCCCCCGGCCAACCCAATGGCGGTGGCGATCCGTTGCACACTCCCGATCAGGGCATTCCGCGCACAGGTGCTCGAATACCATCGCGCCCGATGAGTGGCGGCAACAAGACGAGCGTTGTTTCGGGAGGGGCCGGCTTCCTCGGCTCCCACCTATGCGAGGAGCTGCTCGAGAGGGGCCATCGGGTGATCTGCCTCGACAACCTCGACACCGGGTCGCTCCGCAACATCGCCCACATCGAGTCCGACGACTTCGAGTTCCGAAACCAGGACGTGACCGAAGAGGTGTGGATCGACGAGCCGGTCGACTTCGTCTACCACCTCGCCTCCCCGGCAAGCCCGATCGACTACCAGCGCCTGCCGCTCCATACCCTCAAGGTCGGGGCCCAGGGCACCTGGCACATGCTCGGGGTAGCCAAGTTCAAGCGGGCGAGGTTCCTGCTCGCCTCGACCTCCGAGGTCTATGGGGACCCCCAGATCCACCCCCAGACCGAGGACTACTGGGGACACGTCAACCCGATCGGCCCGCGCGGCGTCTACGACGAGGCGAAGCGCTACGCCGAGGCGCTGACCATGGCCTACCACCGACAGCAGGGGGTCGATACCTCGATCGTCCGGATCTTCAATACCTACGGGCCGAGGATGAGGGCGAACGACGGACGGGCAATCCCGACCTTCCTCCGCCAGGCCCTGCTCGAGCAGCCGTTGACCGTTTTCGGCGACGGCAGCCAGACCCGTTCGTTCTGCTTCGTCGACGACCTGGTCCGGGGGCTGATCGCCCTGGCCGAGTCCGGGGAACACCTGCCGGTCAACATCGGCAACCCCGACGAGTACACCCTCCAGCAACTGGCCGAGACCGTGATCGAGGTGACCGGATCCGGGTCCGAGGTCGTCCACGAGCCGCTGCCGACCGACGATCCTCAAGTCCGACAGCCCGACATCTCCAGGGCGAAAGAGATACTCGGTTGGGAGCCGAAGACCGAGCTGAAGGACGGCCTGAAGAAGACGATCGAGCTCTCCGGTGAGGGCGACCTGACCGGCGAGACGGCCTGACCGGAGCACCGACCCCGACGGTGGTTGGTCCAAGCCCGAGCCGATGCGAGTCCTGGTAACCGGCGACACCGGGTTCCTCGGATCCCGGGTTGTCGAGGAGCTGTCCAATCGGAGCCACGAGGTGGTTGGACTCTCGCGCTCGGGCGGTGAGGGTGGGCTCGCCTGCGACCTGACCGATGGCGAAGCGACGGCCGAGGCCTTAGCGGGCAAGGAGTTCGCCGCGGTGATCCACCTGGCCGGGATCGGCTCCCCAGCGGAGTGCGAGCGGGATCCGACCAGGGGATTCGAGGCGAACACCCGAGCCACCTGGAACCTGCTCGAGGCGGTGACCGGGGAAGGTGGCTGCGAGAAGTTCGTCCTCGGCTCGACCGCGGC
>CAITDZ010000103.1 GCA_903891285.1 uncultured Solirubrobacterales bacterium | reverse complement strand
TTACTCAGCCGGCCCCACTCAGTAACTTCCGGGAACCCGGTGTGTCTTGGAATAGGAGAGACCAGTGATCGGACGAGGAGAGCAAGGAAGAGGGGGAGGGATCGCGTTTGCGATCGGGAGTCTGGCGGCCTCAGCCGCACTAGTCTGCCTGGCCTTCGGAGGATCCCTTGCTTCCGCTGCGACGTCCTCCACCAAGGCCGGGGTGAAGGAGGCGAAGTGGGGTAGCAACGTCACCGTCGGATACAGGGCGGGCAAAGTCCGGCTCCGCTCGAACGGGATCCCGAACCACTCCCGCCCCACTTACTACGCCGTCCCGAACGCAGGTGTGGTCGTGCCCACGGCCGAGACGGCCCGGGCCGTTCCCGACCCGACCCGGGCAACCAGCCTCGACTTCCAGTTGCCGCTAAGGCCGAGCAAGGCCTCGGCGGTTACCGATGCCCCGCTCGGATCGATCGGGATGATGATCTCGGGTGCGGTTCTCTACAACCCCTACGAGGGCGACGGCACCACGGTTGCGATGTCCAACAACTTTTCCCTTCTTGCCCCCGACGGCTCGCGGGCGCCCTTCGTCGATGACTGCTCGGGCCATCCGGGTGGAGGCTCGTACCACTACCACGCGCTGCCTGCCTGTGCCGTGGCGAAGATGGACAGGGGCAAGGGGCCGTCGCGGATGATCGGACTTGCCTTCGACGGCTACCCGATCTACGGACCGAGGGATGTCAAGGGAAAGAAGATCCCCTTGCGAAAGCTCGACCGCTGCAACGGGATCTTCTCCAGAACGCCCGAGTTCCCGAGGGGGATCTACCACTACGTCCTGCCGGGCACCTCCGATGAGACCTCCTCGATCCGCTGCTTCAGGGGGGAGGTCGACCCCGACCTGATCACCGCGATGCCCGGAATGGGGCCGGGGCAGGGCATGCCGCCCGGCGAACCGCCTCCTGGCGGACCCCTCCAGGCGAGCTCCCGGACTGGGGCCACCGCGCCTGCCCCCAGCCTGGTCTGTGACCTGACCGACCACGACGCTCGCACCGCCTTCCCGGCAGACGCCTGAACCGAGCCGCCTGGCACATGGGCTCGGTTGGGCGTTGAAGTCTCCCGCATCCGAATTGCGGGTGGACTAGGAGCTCGGGGCCTGCCTGGCAGGCACCAGGGCGGCGACTTTTCTGATCCTCCATCGGGGCGACTTGGGCCGGTCACAGAAGAAGAAGACCTCGGGCCGGTCGAGCGCCTTGGTCCACTCGATCACCACGAGGGGGACGGCCCCGTCGGGAAGCTCCTCGTGGGAGTCGAAGACTTCGAACTCCTGACCCTTCTCGACCCTGGCCTCGATCTCGTCGAAGCCGACATCCGTCTCGATCAGCCTGCTGGCGTTCGCGACCACCTCCGGTGAACCCCCCTTACCCGGCACCCGGTAGACCTGGTCGGGCTCGAGCACCTGGCTGAGGTCCAGGGCCAGGAGCTGGTTGGCGATATCGCTGTTGCTGGCGACGGCGATCATCGAAACCCCGCCCAGGCCGATCACCCGGTCGGGATCGCGGGGGTTGATCGGTTCGGTCGAGACGCCCAGGCCTGCCTCCTCGACTCGCTTTGCCTCCTTGGGGTCGACCGTCCAGAACCTGACCGGGGTACCGGCCGCATTGAGGGCCTTGCCGAGGGAGATCGCCCAGTCCGGGGTCCCGAGGACCAGCATCGATGGGTCGCTCTCACCGAGCATGCCGAGGCGTTTCGCGACGAACGGGCTGAGGATCGAGGAGAGCAGAACCGTCCCGGCGATCACCAGGAAGACGATCGGGACGATCTCCTCGGCGCCGGCCACCTTCGCCTCCGTCAGTGCGAGGCCGAAGATCGGGGCCGTCGCTGCGGCAACGATGCCCCTCGCCGACATGGTCATCATCAGCAGCCGCTCCTTCCAGGAGATCGGCAGCCCGATCGTCGTCAGGACCGCCAGCGGCCGAACCATGAAGGCGAGGAAGAAGACGAAGGCGATCCCGGGCAGGCCCAGGTCGAAGACGTCGCCGATCTCGATGTTCGCGGCCAGGAGGACGAACAGGATCCCGAGCAGGATCGGGATCAGGGTCTCCTTGAACTCGTCTATGTAGGTGACGTTGACCCGTTTCTGGTTTGTCAGCACTATGCCCATGACCAGCGCGGCAGCCAGCCCGGCGTCCTGGAAGATCGAGTCGGCGACGATGAAGGTGGCGACGACCATCATCAGGCTCGCGGCGACCTTGTCCCGGCTGGAGAGTTTGTGGGTCCCGAGGATCGGCATCAGGAGGACGGCGAAGATCACCCCCGAAGCGATCCCGACCAGCACCGATAGGAAGAACTGCTCGACGCTGAAGGCCGAGAGGCCGTCGTTTGCAGTCAGCGCGGCGAAGACGACGACGGCGACCAGCGCCCCGATCGGATCCATGATCACCCCCTCCCACTTGAGCGTTGCCCGGACCCGTTTCGGGGGGCGAACGAAGGCGAGCAACGGCAGGACGACGGTGGGGCCGGAGACGATCAGGATCGCGCCGACCAGGATTCCGATCGGCACGGGGAGGCCGAGCAGCAGGATCGCGCCGACGGCGCCGAGCGACCAGGTGACCAGTACCCCAAGGGTGACCAGCCGGAGGACGGCCGGCCGGTCTTCTTTCGGCAGCTGGCTGAACCTCAGCCCGAGTGCACCCTCGAACAGGATCAGGGCGACGACGATCTGGATGAAGGGGGAGAGCGAGTCCCCAAGCAGCTTGGTCGGCTCGACCAACCCCGCGACCGAGATCCCGGCGATCACCCCGATCACCAGCAGGGGGACGATCACCGGCATCCCGACCCACCCGCCGAAGATCCGGGCGACCACCGAGAGGATGATCACCAGGCAGAGTCCGACCAGAACGGCTTCCGTGCTCACCCGAGCACTTCTCTTCTCTCAGCCATCGGATCCGCCGGATGTCCCTCCGGCGTCCCGCCTCAGGGCCCCGGCCATCGCGTGGTATCCGCCATCGACGTGGAGGATCTCCCCGGTTATCGCCCGTGAGAGGTCCGAGAGCATGAAGCCGACCGCATCGGCCACTGGCTCCGGGTCATCCGGGTCCCACCTCATCGGTGAACGCATCTCCCAGTTCTCGAGCAGGGCATCGAAGTCCGGTATCCCGCCTGCGGCCCGGGTATTCAGCGGTCCGGCCGCGACCAGGTTGGACCGGATCCCGAACGGCCCGAGGTCCCGCGCCAGATAACGGTTGATCGACTCGAGGGCGGACTTCATCACTCCCATCCAGTTGTAGACCGGCCACGCTCCGGTCGAGTCGAAGTCGAGCCCGACCAGTGACCCTCCCTCCGGCGAGGCATGCTCCTTGAGCAGCCTGCCGAGCGAGGCGAACGAGAAGGCACTCGTCCTGAAGGAGAGGTCGAGCCGCTCGGGCTGGAGCTCCAGGAAGTCACCCGCGAGCGCGTCCTTCGGGGCAAAGGCGACTCCGTGAAGGACCCCATCGAGCCGACCCCACTCCTCTCCGACCTTCCTCGAAAGCGCCTCCAGGTGCTCGGGGTCGGTTACATCGAGCTCGACCACTTCGACCTTCTCCGGGAGTTTCGCCGCGGCTTCTTCGGTCAGCTCCCGATCACGCGGGAAGGCGGTGACCATGATCTCCGCACCCGAGATGATCGCTTTCTTCGCGGCGACGAAGGCGATGCTGTCGTCGTTGACGATCCCGGTGAAGATGACTTTCTTGCCGTTCAGCACTCGACTTGCCTCTTGGTTATCCCCCAAGACCGACGGGGGTGAAGGTTATTCCTGTTTGGGTCGTTATTACCGTGACAGCTTCGGCAGGGTGCCTGCTAACCGGATGCCAGGGTCGGAAGGCCCGCACTATCGGGGCGAGGCGAGCCGGAAGCCCATGTCGGCTTACCAGCGGTCCCGGGGCGCTGGCGGACCTGGGGGCGTACGCCTCAGTCGATCTTGCAGCGCGACGGCTTG
>CAITDZ010000102.1 GCA_903891285.1 uncultured Solirubrobacterales bacterium | reverse complement strand
GAGCTGAGCACGCCTCGCGTCGAGGAAATCGAAGCTGCCGGGATCCGGTGGTTCAACGTCGAGCAGCCCGGACCTGCGGAGCAGGCCTGGCTGGAAGAGCACTTCGAGTTCCACCCGCTCGATATTGAGGACGTTTTCTCGAGGAACCAGCGCCCGAAGATCGACGAGTACCCCGACTACCTCTTCCTCGTGCTGCACATTCCCGTTTTCAACCGCGAGATCGGGCGACTCGGTACGGGGGAACTCGACCTCTTCGTCGGCTCGGACTTCGTGGTGACCCTGCCGAGCCGAAGCCTGCCACCGGTCGAATACCTCTTCGAGAGGTGCCGGGCAGACGAAGACCTCCGGGAGAAGATCTTCTCCAGGGGATCCGGCTACTTGATGTACCGCCTGGTCGACGATTCCTTCGACTACTGCTTCCCGATGCTCCGGAAGATCGGCAACAAGCTGGATGCGCTCGAAGACGAGATCTTCGAAGGGCGGTCCGAGGACGTGGTTCGCGATATCTCGAATGCGAAGCAGGAGATCATCAACTTCCGCAAGGTGATCCGACCCCAGCGGCCGGTCCTCCAGGACCTAGAAAGGGCAAAGGCCCGCTACCTTGCAGGGGGAATAGACCTCGAGAGCTACTTCGACGACATCATCGATGCCCACGAGCGGATCTGGGACCTCCTCGAGAACTACAAAGAGGTGATCGAGGCACTCGAGGAGACCAACGAGTCCTTCCTCTCCCATCGAGTCAACGATGCCCTCCGTGTGCTGACCGCGATCACGGTGATCGTGCTGCCGTTGACCCTGATCGCCTCGATCTTCGGGATGAACGTGGGCCTCCCGGGGGGAGGCGATCCCGAGGGAGGCTCCCTCGCCACCTTCGCGGTGGTAATCGGGGTGATGGTCGGCGTCCTGGCCGGCATGGTCGCGTGGTTCCGGAAGCGTCGCTGGCTGTAGCCTTGGCCGTCGATGACGGCGAACCGGATCTGGGCGCCCTGGCGCCTCGAATACGTCAAGGACGCCTCCAAGGACATCGAGGAGGAATGCGTCTTCTGCGCCCGACCCGCCCTCGAGGATGACGAGACCGCACTGATAGTCCACCGCGGGAAGCGGTGTTTCGTCATCCTCAACCTCTACCCCTACACGAACGGCCACCTGATGGTGACTCCTTTCGAGCACGTCGGGAAGCTCCAGGACCTCGACGCCGAGACCTCTGCCGAGATGTTCGACCTGGCAAGCCGTGCGATGGACCACCTCGAGGCCGTCTACCGGCCCCACGGCTTCAACGTGGGCTTCAACCAGGGGCGGGCAGCCGGAGCCGGGGTCGAACACCACATCCACATGCACGTGGTGCCCAGGTGGGGAGGCGACACCAACTTCATGCCCGTAATCGCCGATCACCGGGTCATGCCGCAGTCGCTCGAGGACAGCTACCGGGTGATGACGGGGGCCTTCGACGGCGAATCCGGGAACCCGAACCAGTGAGCGGGATCTACAAGGCTTACGACATCCGTGGCATCCACGGATCCGAGATGGACGAGGACGACGCCCTGGAGATTGGCCGTGCGTTCGTCGAGGTCCTGGCAGGGCTGAGGGGAAAGGATCCCGGGGACCTGACCGTCGGGCTCGGCAGGGACATGCGTCTGAGCGCCCCCGCGATGGCCTCGGCGATCAGGGAGGGAATGGTCGCCCAGGGCGCGACCGTGCTGGACGCCGGAATGATCGCCACCGAGATGCTCTACTTCCTGGTCGGGAGCCGGGACCTCGATGGCGGTGCGATGGTTACGGCCTCCCACAATCCGGCTGCCTACACGGGGGTGAAACTCGTTAGGGAAGGGGCGCTTGCCCTCTCGGGTGATGCCGGAATCGGCGAGATCGAGACGCTGGTCTCTTCGGGCATCCCGGAAGGGCCCGGCTCGGGTTCGGTAGAGGAGGTCGACATCGCGCCAGAGTTCAGGCAGAGGGCGCTCTCGCTGGTC
>CAITDZ010000101.1 GCA_903891285.1 uncultured Solirubrobacterales bacterium | reverse complement strand
GCCCTGGCCAAACAGTTCACCAGCCATACAAAGGCGAAGTCCGACGCTCCGGCCGAATCGGGCTCGGACCCCGGCGGAAGTAGCTAGCCAGGCCCGATGGCGGCGCCCTGTCTTCGGAGCTGCCCTGACTAGAGCCCGGCCGGGTGCCGGGGGATGAACCCGGCACTGGAGCGCATCGCGGTCTGCCACCTCGGACCGCTACCGCCGGTACCGGAGGTGTCCCACCTGAGTCCGGCGACGACCATGTAGACGTGGCCGGAGTTGCCATAGACCGAAATCCAGTTGCCCTCTCCGGGCTCTCCCCAGGTGGTCAGGCCGGTCGAGTCGAGGGGGCTCGTTAGCAGACCACCGCCATGAAGCGCGTAGCTGACCGCACCTGAGCAGTCGTAGCCCGAGGACTCGAAGGATCCATGGCCCCCACCCCAGAGGTAGGGCATGTTGGCTATCGCGTTGGCGGCCTGGATCACCTGCTGGACCGCTGGTGGGGCCCCGGCCGGAGGGGCGGCCTGGCCGTTCGACTGAAGGACCGCGCTCTGGCCGGAGACCGGAGCCGGGAAACTTCCGGCCGAGCTCGAGGCCGGGTCGCTGGTCAGGTCGGGAAGACTGTCCTCGAGGCTTCCGGCCCGCGCTTCCAGCGCCTGGATCCTCGCCTCGCGGGTCTCGCGGGCCGCGATGAACTCGGCCCTCTGGGCCTCGACCTCGTCCCGCGCCGCCCTGGCCCGGCGCTCCTCGTCGACGATCGCGTTTCGAAGCGCGACCAGCTCGACCTTCCGCTCACGCATCTGCTCGACCAGGGAACGGATCTCGTTCCTCAGCGCCTCCACCCGGGCGATCACGTCCTCGTCGCGATCCTGGATGCTCTGGGCGTAGGTCGAGTTGGTGACCAGGCCGGAGAAGTCCTCTGCGGCGAAGACGAACTCGCTGACCGTCGGCGGTCCGGCGACGTACAACGACACGAGCTGCTTCCTCAGGACCGCAAGGGCCCGCTGGAGCCTCTTTCGGACTGCCTGGAGACGCTCCCTCTGCCTCTCGAGGGCGGCCTCGAGACGATCGAGCCGGGCCTGCCTGCGCTCGAGTTCCGCGGTCAGCGCGGCCGCCCTCGCCCGCAGGGCGGAAAGAGTCCCGATCAGGCTGTCGATCCGACGATTGTCCTCGGCGACCTGGGCCTTCAGTCCGGATATCGAACCGGAGATCTCTCCGAGCTCCTGACGAGCCTCCGACTGGGTTATCGCCGGAGCCCGCTCGGGAGTCCCGACGGCGACCAGGAAAGCGAGGAGGGCCAGGAGCAGGCCGAAGACGGCCGGCCTCGAGATTGTCGAGGCGGGGAGGGGCTTCGGGGAATTTCCGCTGTTCCTGGGTCGCATACGGCCTGGACCCTGCTCGGCAGGAGCTTTGCCGGAAGGGGATCGACGACCGTAGAAGACCGGCCCCGAGGGGCGTCGACCCGACCGACCCGGTGGGAAGGCTCGTGCAGCGGATGCCTACGGGGTCAGCCCGGCGACCCCGGCGACTGCCCTGACTAACTCTCTGCGTTCGGGCGGCCGTCCCGGGAGCGCCTGAGGTCAGCGACCTTCCAGGCTGCCGGCATCAGCAGCGCCGCGATCGCCGCCTTGAGGATCTCCCAGCCGAAGAAGAAGACGAAGCCGTCCTCGAGGACCGTCCCCCAGCTCGAGCTCTCCATGAAGCCTGCCTCTACCAGTTCCGGGGCAGCCATCTTCAGGCCGATCAGCCCGAAGGCAAAGATGATCAGCTCGCCGACCACGAAGGCACCGAGAGCCGAGGTGAACCTCCGGTCGCGGCCCTTCTCGGAGAGCCAGCCGACGATCCCGGCCGCCACCACGAACCCGATCAGGTAACCGGCCGTGGCGCCGGTGGCCGTACCGATGTCGTTGAGGACTCCGCTCTCACCCCCGGCGAGGATCGGCAGGAACAGGCCGAGCCCCAGGTAGAGCAGCATCGAGACGACCCCCCGGACCGACCCGAGTGCCGAACCGACCAGGATCACGCCGAGCGTCTGCCCGGTCACGGGAACCGGGGTGGTCGGGATGGTCACCTGGGCGAGCAGCGCGACGAATCCGACCCCGCCCAGTACGAGGAGGGCATTCAGCAGGAAGTCAGAGACCGACTCGATCCGGCTGGGGGCGATCAGGTCCCCGAGGACCGAGGGGCCGACGGGGATGGACTGTGGGGCGGCAGCGGACGCGGTTGACATCTGGTGGCCTTCCTGACTGGGGTTCCGGGAACGCCGGGATCCTACAAACCAGAGGCCGGTCGCCGCTGGGCGACCGATCCCCGGCTCAGTCCGAGGCGGCGACGTCGAGCGCGAAGAGCCCCGCCGCGGTCAGGGTCGCGGCGCCGGTCAGCGCAGCAGTCACGGCCACCCCGCGCGGATCGAACCGCCTGCGGGAAAGGACGGTCGCGGTGAAGTCGCCAAGATCGGAGAGCGCAGCTACCGCGAGCCAGGGCGCCGCCTCGTTTCGGAGGGCCCCATCGACCATTCCGGCGCCGAGCGCGATGTCCCGGAGTCCGAGGGCCCTGAAGATCGTTCGCATCGCGGGTCGATCGGCGTCTTCGCCGACCCAGGTGCGCCCCACCACCTCGGGGACCGCGCTGGCGACGATCCCAAAGACGACACGACTCGCCCCGAACCCCAAGTTGAGCACCTGCCTGGCCTCCACGGGCGGCAATCTACCCGACCTGGGCCGTTCTACGGCCACGACCCCGACCCGGACCGGCGGGGCGCGCTAGGTTGACGACATGGCGGGTCAGCCCCAGGTCGAACTCCACCTGCTCACTCTCTCCCACCCGTGCCTGACCGCGAAGGCGGCCCTGGACAGAAAAGGGATCGCATTCGAGGAGGTCGTGCTGCCGATGGGAAACCACCGCGACGAGGTCGAAGCGATCTACGGCGAGGGACGGCGGACCGTTCCGGCAATGATCATCGACGGCGAGCAGGTCCATGGATCGACTGCGATCCTCGCCCGGCTCGAAGAGCTCTTCCCCGAAAACCCCCTCTACCCGGAGGGAGTCGCCGACGCAGTTCGCGAGGCAGAGCTCTGGGGGGATGGCGAATACCAGGATCTCGGTCGCCGCCTCCCCTGGGCCGCCCTCCACTTCCGACCCGAGGCGACCGGCTCCTTCGCCGGTGCCGGATCGCTCGATCCGGCCGGGGTCGACTTCGCGATTCAGACGATCCGAGCCTCCTGGAAGCTCCACTCGATATCGGCCGAGCGGACCGCGGCCGACCTGGCCGGCCTCCCCGCGATGGTCGAGCGGATCGAGGGCTTTGCCTCGGACGGCCTGATCGGCGGACCGGATCCAACTGCAGCCGACCTCCAGATCGGTGCCACCACTCGGATCCTCTTGACGATCGGTGACCTCGAGCCGGTATTCGATGGAACGACGATCCGCGAGGTCGCCCTCCGACTCTTCCCCGATTACCCCGGGAAGATCCCGGCCGGCGCCTACCCGGCCGGCTGGGTCACGAGCGGGTGAGACCCCTCAGCACCGACCGCCCCGAATGTTTCGGGCTGCCGTTCTCGGGCTGGATCGAGACGTCGTAGTAGCGATACCGATCGGGGTCGACCGGCACGGGGACCTCGATCTCCGAGCTTCCATCGGGGCCGACCCTGAACGATCCGAGCGCGACCAGCTCGCCGTCCTTGCCCATCAACCAGAGTTCGTAGAACTCTCGGGACCCGGTCTCGTTCAACCCCGAGACCGACAGTCGCAGGCGGTCCGAACCCGAGCTGACGAGCGAAACCTCTCCCGAGGCCGACGAAGGCGCTTCCGGGCCGATCCCCGAGAGTGCCAACTGCTCCTCGACGGCCGGGGAAGGTCCGTCCTCCCCGAGGGAGGTGCCGAGCAGGGTCCCCGCGGCGAAAAGGACGACAGCTGCCAGTCCCCCCGCGATCGCCTGTGGCCACCCGAACCCGCCGCTCGGCCAGAGCGATCGCGAACGCTTCCGTCGCTTCCCGGTCGGGGATCCGGTCGCCCGTGGATCCGAGAACAGCGACCGATCGAGGGCAGGAGGCTGTGGAGGATCCCAGGCCTCCCCGGGCATCGACTCGAGCCGACCGACCACGAGCGCCATCGATTCGACCTCCCGGGCAAGTGAGGGATCGGCACCAATCCTCTGCTCGAACTCCGCCCGCTCACGACCATCCATCTCGCCGGTCAGGAAGCGGACCACCTCGTCGCTCTCGGCTCCTTTGCCCGTGCGACCCGCTCGATCATCGCTACCAGTCATGAGACCCCCATCTCCCTGCGAAGGGTATTGAGTCCGGAAACCATCCTTGCCTTGACGGTGCCGAGGGGAATCCCCGTTCGTTCGGAGATCTCGGTCTGACTCAGGTCCTCCGAAAACCTCATCTTCAGGAGCTCGGCCTCCGGCTCTGGAAGGCGACCGACGATCTGGGCGAACTCCCAGTCGGCCAGGAAATCCTCGACCCCGTCGGCTTCGCTGGGCTCCCGGGCGTCGGGCAGGGAGACGGGATCACGTGGTTCCGGGACCCTCTTCCTCAGTGAATCGATCGAGCGACTGCTCGCGATCGACATGACCCAGGAAACGAGGCTTCCCCTCGAGGGATCGAACTTCCCGGCCTTCTCCCAGACCTCGACGAAGACCTGCTGGAGCACGTCCTCTGCCGCCTCGCGCTGACCCATACGCGATACGAGGAAGGCGAACACGACCCCGCCGTGTTCCTCGTAGATCTCCTCCAGCGCCCTCTCGTCCCCCGCTTCGACGCGGCGAGCCAGGGCCCCATCCTCTTGGTTCGGGTGGACGTCCACTGCCACCCGGGAGCCAATCAGACGAGGGCCCCAGAAGGACAACAGGGGCGACACGAACGCTCGCTCTGCTCGTGCCACCCCGGTCATCGCTATCTCTTCCCTGCTTCCCTAGGGAAGGAGAACCCTGTCGATCACATGAACGACTCCGTTCGAGGCCGGGACGTCGGCCTTCACGACCGTAGCGTCATTGACCTTCACGGTTTTCCCGTTGATCGTCACGGTGAGGGTCCCGCCCTCGACGGTCTTCGCCTTCTGGCCATTGGTCAGATCCGACGACATGATCTCGCCCGAGACCACGTGGTACTTCAGGATCTTCGCCAGTTCGGCCTTGTTTGCCGGCTTCAGCAGACGGTCGAGCTCGCCCGCCGGAAGCGCATCGAACGCTTCGTTGGTCGGGGCGAACACCGTGAATGGACCCTCGCCCTGGAGCGTCTCGGCGAGTCCCGCGGCCGTAACGGCCTCGACCAGGGTCGAGAGCTCCGGGGTGTCGGCTGCGACGTCGACGATGTCAGCCGCATCCGTCGGCGTCTTCGCCACATCATTCATCCCGCTGTTCGATCCGGAGTCACTGTTGTCGCTGCAGGCAGCCACCCCGAGGCCCAGTGCCGGAATCGCCAGCAGAAGGGCAATCATCTTCTTGTTCATTACTTCTCCTTCCTCTTCACTTGGATCCGGCCTTGAACTGCCGGCCTTTCCCCCTCTACGGAACGGGACTCGAAATCGGTTGTCATCCGGCCGAATTAATTTCGCCGACTCCCTAGAGTGCGCTCGATGGGTGCTCAGCAAGACGG
>CAITDZ010000100.1 GCA_903891285.1 uncultured Solirubrobacterales bacterium | reverse complement strand
TACCCTGCCCTTCGAGAAGAATGACTTCCGGATGTTCGTTGATCCAGGCCTCGTGAATGGCGTGCTCGATCACACCGGTGACGAAGTCGTTGATGAGCGAATCGAGCAGAAGACAGTATTTGACCCCCTGTAGCCAGGAGGTCGGGCCGGTTCCGATCATCTCGCTGCGGATGCCAGCGGCATTAAGCGCCTGGTTGAGACGAACGGTGGTGGTGCGTTTGCCAATCGCCGAGTCGGTCCCAAGGACGGCGATACGCGGGGCCCCGACCTGATCGATCCGGCCGGAGAAGAAATGGAGCTGCGAGCGGTCGGGCGGTCGCCGGACGTCCCTGATCCGCAGATTACGGCTCGCGGCGAGGGCCGCGAACTCCGGATCGTCGCCTAGAAACTGGTGGAGTCCGGAGTCGACCTGCATCCCGGATTCGAGCGCCTCGCGCACGGCGGCCCGGGCGCTCGGGGGCAGCTGCCCACCATCCGGGGCGAGGCCGATCACAAAGTAGTCCGGGCGCGACTCAAGCCGGGCGAGGGCCTCGCCCAGGCTGGCGAAGACCGGGATACCGGCTGGCCGGCCCTCCAGAAACTCTCCCGCGTCCAGCCCGGACCGGGTCGAGTCGATCACACCCAGAATTCGATAACGAGCGGTATGGCGCACCAGCCCATTGGCAGTCTTACCAGTGGGGGTGCCAAACGCGCCCTCGCAGTAAACAATTGCAGTTCCGTCCATAGTATTAGCAGGGGTCTTAGTGGGGGTCTTAGTAGAGGTTATAGTAAGGAAGGGCATGATTGCCGGTATTTGGGGCTATTGTGTCCTGTTCGTCTACTCAGGGTGACGGGAGACTGGCGGAGGGGAAGATGCGGTCTCCCCCTCCGCTACCCAGGCAGCGACCTGAGCCGGAGCACAGGGTGCTCTAGCGCCTGGCTCGGGCCCTTGGCTCAGGCTTTAACATTGGCCAGATCGACCGGCTTGTCGGTCACGCGCTGGGTTGATTCGTTGAAATAGAGAACCCGACCCTCACGATAGGACTGGACGGCCATGCCGATGGTGGTCATCGCCTTGTAAGCGGTCAGGGCGTCGAGATTGGGTTTCTCGCGGGTCTTGATGCAGCGCAGCCAGTTCTCCATGTGATTTTCACGGGTCTCCGTGGCAAGCTGAATCTCGGTACTGCCCCATTTCTCGACAAACTTCTTCTGGGCAAGCTTCTCTGGTGAGACGGTGATGTGGGAGACTCGCCCCTCGAAGCGGCCGTCCGGAACCATCATGATCGTTCCTTCGTGGCCACGGATCAGGCCCGGGATGTGCTGACCATTGGCCATCGACGAACTGAGGACCAGTGAATGGCCCTTCGGGAACTCCGCGATGAGGTGGAAGGTATCCGGTACTTCGCGGCTGTCCTTGAAGATGTAGACTCCACCCGAAGCCGTCACCTTGTGCGGGAACTGCGCTTCACCCCAGCAGATGTTGAGCGGGGCGACGACATGGTAGAAGAGGTCGGTGGCAATCCCCCCGGAGTAGTCCCAGAACTTGCGGAAGCGGAAGAAGCGGTCGGCGTCATAGGATCGCTTCGGCGCGTTGCCGAGCCACATCTTCCAGTCGATGTAGTCCTCACCCTTCGCGTCGGGAC
>CAITDZ010000099.1 GCA_903891285.1 uncultured Solirubrobacterales bacterium | reverse complement strand
GCTGCCCGAGCCGCTCGCCCCACCGGTCGAGCCGGAAGAGACCGACCCGCTCAACCCCTCGATGGTCCATGCACTGCTCCGGGAGCTCCTGCCCGAGAACGCGATCACCGTACTCGAGGCCCCATCGGCCACCCTCTCCTTCCGCAGCCAGATGAGGATCTCGACGCCAGGGAGCTACTTCTTCGGGGCGGGAGGGGGCCTCGGCTTCGGCCTGGCAGCGGCGGTGGGGATCCAGATGGCCGAACCCGACCGCCCGGTCGTCTGCGTGGTTGGAGAGGGCTCGGTTCAGTACGCGGTGACCGCCTTCTGGACGGCGGCGACCTACGGGGTGCCGGTCACCTTCCTCGTCCTTAGAAACGAGGAGTACGCGATCCTCAAGTGGTTCGAGGAAATCGAAGGGCTCTCGGGGTCCCCTGGGCTCGACCTCCCCGCCCTCGACACCGCCGCAATCGCTGGCGGCTACGGGGTGACGAGCACGGTCGTCTCGACCATGGAGGAACTCGAGCAGGCGCTAGCCGGTGCCTTCGGGGACCGCTCGGACGGGCCGCGCCTGATCGAGGTCCCGATCGGGAAGGGGATCGCGCTCTTCTAGTGGTTCCGCCCAGCGCCATCGCCGACCTTCCGATCCCGGCGCTCGGCGGTGAGGGTGAACTTCAACCGGCCCCAGACCGCGCCCCTGAATGGGTGGCGGACGGCACTCCGGAGCCGCTCAAGGGGGGTCTGGTGGAGCTGCTCGGGGAGGAGCAGGTCCTGACGGCGGCCCCCGACCTCGTCCGCTACGCATCGGACGCCAGTCCCTACCGCTTCTTCCCCAAGGCGGTCGTGATCGCCCGGGACGCCGACGACATCGCCCGGGTCATGCGTTACGGAAGGGAGAACGAGATCCCCGTCGTCTTCCGGGCCGGCGGGTCCAGCCTCAACGGACAGAGCCAGACCGACGGGATCCTGATCGACGTCCAGAGGAACTTCGGCGGGATCGAGGTCCTCGAGGATGGCGCCCGGGCCTCGATCGGTCCGGGGATGATCCTCGGCCACGCCAACCGGGTCCTCGCACCCCACGACCGCAAGCTCGGCCCCGACCCCGCCTCGACCGAGATAGCGACCATCGGCGGGGTGGTCGCCAACAACTCGGGCGGGATGAGGTGCGGCACGGTCCGGGACTCCTACTCGACCGTCACCGGGATGACCTTCGTCCTCCCCTCCGGAACAGTGGTCGACTCGACCGCTCCGGGTGCCGAGGAGGCCTTCGAGGCGGCCGAGCCCGGGATCACCCAGGGGCTGCTCGAGATCCGCGAGGAGATCCTCGCCGACCCGGAGCTGACCGAGCTGATCCGGCGCAAGTTCGAGATCAAGAACACGATCGGGTACCGGCTCTGCGCCTTCCTCGATTCCGACACACCACTGGGGATCATGAGGCGTCTCCTGGTCGGCTCGGAAGGGACCCTCGGATTCATCTCGCGGGTCGAGTTCGAGACCGTGCCCCTCCCGGCCCGAACGACCCTGGCCTGGGTCCACTTCCCCGATATCGCCTCGGCGGTCGACCCGGTGCCACAGCTGGTCGAGGCCGGTGCGACGGCGGTCGAGCTGATGGTCGCCCCGGCCCTGATCACCGCCTCCTGGAACATGCAGGGCGCTCCCGAGCACTGGAAGGACCTCGACCCCGAGTCGGCGGCGCTCCTGGTCGAGTTCGGCGGCCCCGACGAGGCCGCCCTGGAGCAGGGGGAGCGCAAGGCGCTCGAGATCTTCGAGGGGCGGGAGCTGATCCGTGAGGTCGAGTTCAGTCGGGACGAGGAGGTGATCGAACTGAACTGGCGGGTCAGGGAGGGGCTCCACGGCCTGCTCGGAAAGGTCCGGCCCCAGGGGACGTCCCTGATCGTCGAAGACGTCTGCGTGCCGCCCGCCCGGATCGCGACCGCCGCCGAGGAACTCCGCGAGCTGCTCGGCAAACACTCATTCCTCCCGGGGGTCGCCGGGCATGCCTCGGTCGGGAACCTCCACTTCATGCTGACCCCGGACTTCTCCTCCGAGGAGGACATCTCCCGCTATGAGGCCTTCATGTCCGACCTGGTCGAGCTGATCTGCGATGGGTACGGCGGCTCGCTCAAGGCCGAACACGGAACCGGACTCAACATGGCCCCCTGGGTCGAGGCCGAGTGGGGCGAGAAGGCGACCGCCCTGATGTGGCGGGTCAAGCAGCTGGTCGACCCCGACGGCGTTCTGGGTCCGGGGGTGATGCTCAACCGCGACCCCGGTGTCCACCTGAGGAACCTGAAGACCACCCCCGAGACGGCCGAGTCGATCGACGCCTGCGTCGAGTGTGGCTTCTGCGAGCCGGCCTGCCCGAGCCGCAACCTGACCACCACCCCGCGCCAGCGGATCGTGCTGGCCAGGGAGATGGTCCGTCAGGGCGGGGAAGGTCCCGTCTTCGAGGCGCTGGCCGGCGCCTTCGGCTACGACGCCGTCGATACCTGCGCCACCGACAGCTCCTGCCTGATGGCCTGCCCGGTCGGGATCGACACCGGCAGCTTCATCAAGGAGTTCCGGAAGGCCTCCCACGGTGAGGCGGCCAACCGCCGGGCAGTCAAGGTCGCCCGGAACTGGGACCGGATCGAGCGGTTGGCGCGCGCAGGGCTGAAGACCGGCGGAGCCCTCTCAGGACTGATCGGAAACGGTGGCGTCCGTGACCTGACCAGGGCCGCGAGGTCGGTCGCCGGTGATGACCTGGTCCCCGAGTGGGGCGAGGCGATGCCGAAGGCGGCCCCGGCCGAACTGCCCCGGACCGTCCGGAACGGCGCGGTGGCGGTCTACCTCCCCTCCTGCACCAACCGGATCTTCGGCCGCTCGAGGCTGGAGCCGGACGGCCTCTCCCTTCCGGAAGCGATGGTCACCGTCTCGGCCAGGGCCGGCCGACCGGTCTGGATCCCGCCCGACGTCGCCGGGACCTGCTGCTCGACCCCGTTCAGCTCCAAGGGCTATTCCGAAGCCCACGACTTCAAGGCGAACGAGGTAGTCGAGCGGCTTTGGGGCTGGACCGACGGCGGACGACTGCCGGTGGTGATGGATGCGACCTCCTGCACCCTCGGACTGAGGGAACCAGGCGAAGAGGCGCTCGACGGGGCGAACGCGGAACGCCACGGCTCCATCGAGGTTGTCGATTCGATCGAGTGGGTGCTCGACCACCTGCTCCCCGAGCTCGAGGTGACCAGACCGTTCGACTCGGTCGCCGTCCACCCGACCTGCTCCGGGCTCCGGCTCGGTCTCGACTGGTCGCTGGAGCGGGCCGTCTCGCAGTTCGCCGACCAGGTGGTGGTCGCCGCCGACGCCGGCTGCTGCGGGTTTGCCGGTGATCGGGGGATGCTCCACCCCGAGCTGACCGCAGCCGCGACCGCGAGTGAAGCGGCCGAGCTCGCCGATCGCCCCACCACCCGGGCGGCATCCTCCAACCGGACCTGCGAGATCGGGATGGAACGGGCGACCGGTCGCCCCTGGGACTCGGTGGTCAGGCTCCTCGAGGAAGCGACCCGGCCCTAGCCTCGGCCTCGAGGACTATCTCCTGAACCTTGGGGTCGTTCTCGAACCGGCGATCGATGAATGGGCCGAGCAGTCCTCTGAGGTAGAACATCGCCTTCCACTCGGCCGGGGCGATCACCCGCGGGGAACGCTCGCTGATCCCCTCGATGATCGCCCGGGCAGCACGGCCCACCGGCACCCGCCTGGTCAGGAAGCCGGGCACCGCCTCGCGACGGAACCGATCTACCGCCGGATCGGAGAAGGTCGTCTCGACCATGTCGGTCGAGATCCAGCCGAAGTAGGCGACGGTCGCGCTCGCACCCCTCGGCAGGAGCTCGGCCCGGAGCGAACGCCCGAGCGCCTCGACCCCGGCCTTGGCCGTCGCGTACGGACTGCTCAAGACCCCATTCATGAAGGCGTAGGAGGAGGAGATCAGGACGAACTGGCCCGAGTTGGCAATCACCTGGTCGAGGCCGGCCCTGACCGTGTCGTAGACCCCGAACAGGTTGGTGTCGAAGACCCGCTC
>CAITDZ010000098.1 GCA_903891285.1 uncultured Solirubrobacterales bacterium | reverse complement strand
GTCGCAGTTCCTATTTTTCGCTCCTCAACGAAAACCCGGCGGCGCGAACGCGTTTCGTCACCGTCTGTCGCGGTGGCGATTTTTTGGTGCAGCAGCTGTCGGCACACCTTCCGGAACCTCGTGGCCCTCGGTCTGCTGACCGGTGGCCTGGTCCTGATCTTCAGCGAGTCTGCCCGCAAGGCGGCGCTCGACGCGGTGTTCGGCGAGGAAGAGGAGTTCGTCTACACCTCCTCCACCTCGGCCCCGACCACCCCGGCTCAGGCGCAGTCGAACGGCACGCCGGTCTCCGAAGTCCAGGCGACCGACTCGGACAACTAGTTCACCGAACCCCGCCCGCTGATCCCGGCCCGGCCGGGATCGCAGGCCCGGTCAGTCCGCCGGTTCCCCCCGGGCGGCCCTCAGCCTGCGCCTCGCCTCGTCGTGGTCGATGCCGAGGCCGGTGAGGATGTCGAGCGCCGACGCCCTGACCTGGGCGACGATCGCGCTGGCGGCGAGGTTGGAGGTCTCCTCGAGCGAGGCGGTGGCGAGCGCCGCGGCCTCGACCGCAGTGTCGCGGGAGGCCCTTCGGCCCTCCCTGCCGGCCAGGTAGTGATCCAGCTGGCGGACCGACTCGGCGAGCAGCCGGATCGATTCGATCACCGAGTCGGGGACGTGTTCCCCCAGCGAGTTGGCCCTCACCGCGCCACGGGCCAGCACCCGGGTGTCGCGGACGATCAGGTCGATCGGCTCGGATGCAGTCTCGAACCGACCGACCGTGCCGCTCGCCGACCGCCTGGTCGGGGCCATCCGGACCGTCTCCCGTCCGGCTTCGACCGCCATCTTCATCTCGCGGACGGCTGGGTCGAGCGCCCGGGCCTCCTCGAGCACTTCCTCGGCGTCGCTCTCGCTTTGGTTGGCAAGCGATGCGGCCACCCGATCGAGGATCCCGGCCAGGTCGGAGAGCAGGGGTTTGATCCGCTTGCGTCCGATCAGGACCGGGTCGGCCGGGAAGAGTGCGTTCGCTGCAAGGGCGATGCCACCGCCGATCGCGGCATCGAGGAACCGGTTGAGCGATTCGGCCAGGTCGGGGACGGGAAGGGCGGCGACCAGGACCGCCGAGACTGCCGCCTGGTTGACCAGGATCCGCCCGCCGCCGAGGAACAGGGCGACGGTCACCGCCAGGCCGACCACCAGGGCTACCTGCCAGGGGCCGGTGCCGGTACCGAGGACGATCAGGTCGGCGATCCCGATGCCGATCGCTACCCCGAGGGCGAGTTCGAGCGCCCGGCGGCCCCGCTGGCGAACTGTTAGCCCGAGCACGATCACGGCCGAGATCGGGGCGAAGAAGGCCTGGTCGTGGCCGAAGACTTCGGTCGCCACCAGCCAGGCCACACCGGCGCTGAGCGCCACCTGGAGGATCCGCCAGCGGCGCAGGGATATCTCGGCGAGGCCGTCCCTCGCGGCCCGGCCGAGGTCCTCGCGGAACCTCACCCGTTCCCGTATTCCGCTCCCGATCGCCATCGGTCCACTATGGACCGGGCACCCGACGGATCCCCTCGTCTGGGGCGGGAGGAGAAAAAAAGAACCGGCCGCACCCGACGTAGCTGAGATCGGGAGGAGCCATCCGTGGCCCTCGACGGCCGGTCCGCTCCCTAGGTCGGGGGTGGGTACCGATTCCTGACGAGCTACCCGGAAACTAGGAGCGGGGGTCCGGCTTGGGGGAGGTCCAGGGGGCTACCAACCTGCCGGCGATCTCCTCGACCAGCCCTTCTATCGGCAGCCTCTCCTGCTCGAGCGAGTCGCGGTCGCGAAGGGTCACCGTCCCGTCCTCCATCGTCTGGTGGTCGACCGTCACTCCGTAGGGGGTGCCGATCTCGTCCTGGCGGCGGTACCGCTTGCCGATCGAGCCGCCCTGGTCGTACTCGGCCTGGATCCCGGCCCGGCGGAAGGCGTCGAATATCTCGCGTGCCTTCTCGGGCTGGCCCTCCTTGCCGACCAGAGGCAGCACGGCGACCTTGACCGGGGCGAGCCTGGGGTGGAGGTGGAGCACGGTCCTCTCCCGGCCCTCGACTTCGTCAACTTCGAAGGAGTCGACCAGGAAGGCGAGGGCGGCACGGTCGACCCCTGCGGCCGGTTCGATCACATGGGGGAGGTAGCGATCTCCG
>CAITDZ010000097.1 GCA_903891285.1 uncultured Solirubrobacterales bacterium | reverse complement strand
TTGGTGTAGAGCCCATCCACGTCGGTCAGGAGGACCAGCAGTCGGGCGTCGAGCATGATCGCCACCTGGGCTGCGAGGAAGTCGTTGTCGCCGAAGGTGATCTCGTCGGTCGCGGTGGTGTCGTTCTCGTTGACCACGGGGACCACCCCCCACTCGAGCAGTCGTCGCAGGGTCTGGCGGGCATTCAGATAGCTGGCCCGGTTGGCCACGTCGCCGGCAGTGAGCAGCACCTGGGCCGCGGCCAGACCTCCCCCGTGGAGCCGATCCCCGTACTCGTTGAACAGTGGGCCCTGCCCGACCGCCGAGGCGGCCTGCAGCTCGTCGATCGCCCGCGGCCGGGCTTCCATCCCCATCCGGGTTATCCCCATCGCAATCGAACCGGAAGTGACCAGGACCAGGGGCTCTCCATCGGTCGCCAGGCCGGCGGCCTGGGCACAGACCGAATCGAGGACATCGCTCCTCAATCCTCCCCGATCGTCGGCGACGATCGAGGATCCGAGTTTCACCACCAGGGTCATCGAGCGGCCAGAGTAGATGATCGGGCCCGAAATCCCGATCGGTCAGTGGAGGTCGAACTCGAGCTCCCCGACCCTGACCTCATCACCGGATTCGAACCCGGCCCGCTCCAGCGCCGCGATCACCCCGATCTCCCGCAGTCTCGATTCGAGGTAGGCGAGCGCCTCCGGGTTGCCGAGGTCGAACCTCTCGAAGAGCGACTCGATCCCCCGACCCTCGATCCGGAAGGCCCCGTCGCCCTCCGCGGTTACCGAGAATCCCCCCTCGCCGGCGGGACGGTAGACCGCATACTCACCCTCGAACTCGGCATCCTCAGGGGAGGTTCCCGGAGCTGTGGACACCTCCACCGCCTCCTCGGGGACCGCTCCGAGGAGGGTGGTCTTCAGTCGGTCGAGGCCGAAGCCGGTCGCTGACGAAACCGCGACCACCCCCAGCACCCGGTTGCCGAGGCTCTTGGTCCACTCTGCCGCAAGGCGCTCGGCCTCCTGATCGCCGATCAGGTCGGCCTTGGAGAGGACGACGATCTCCGGCAGGCCATCGAGCCCCGCCCCATATCCCGAGAGCTCGGTCCGGACGGCCTCATAGGTGACTCGTGGGTCGCTTTCCGGGGCAGTCGGGTCGACCACGTGGGTCAGGACCGAACAGCGTTCCACATGGGCCAGGAACTCGTGGCCCAAGCCCTGGCCCTCTGCCGCACCCTCGATCAGGCCGGGGATGTCGGCGATCACGATCTGGCGATCACCGGCCTCGAGCGTCCCAAGGACGGGCTGCAGGGTCGTGAAGGGGTAGTCGGCCACCTTCGGTCTGGCCGCAGTCAGACGTGCGAGCAGCGAGGACTTGCCCGCGTTCGGCTGGCCGACGAGGCCGACCTCGGCGAGCAACGCCAGGCGCAGCTCGATCCAGCCCGACTCGCCCTGGGTTCCCTTCTCGGCAAAGCGGGGGGCCTGCCGGACGGAGGTGGTGAAACGGCGGTTCCCCTTTCCACCCCGGCCACCACGGGCGACCACGGCCTCCTGCCCGGCCGAAGTCAGGTCTATCTCCAGTCCCTCCAGGGTCGAACCGAGGGTGCCGGGTGGCACCGGTATCCGTACGTCCTTCCCCCGCCCCCCCTTCTTGTTCGATCCCTCCCCGTGGCTGCCGGCCCCCGCCCGGAAGTGGCTCGCCCCGAGCGCGCCGAAATCCCGGCGTGACGGGTCACAGGCCAGTACTACCCGACCGCCAGCCCCGCCGTCTCCACCGTCGGGACCGCCACGGGGGACGTGGGCCTCGCGCCGGAAGGAGACGCAGCCGTCGCCACCCCGTCCTCCTTCGACGAATATCCGGATGCGGTCGTGGAACATCCGGTCAGGATAGGCCCGGGTCGGGGACCCGGGCGGTTGATCCGCGGCAGAGAGTGGAGCAGCTCAGTCCGAGCCGTCGGCCGGGACGACCGAGATCGTCCGGCCCTTTCGACCGGGCGAGAACTCGACGGTTCCGGCTCGGGTGGCGAAAATCGTGTGGTCGCGACCGAGGCCGGTTCCATCACCGGGCCAGAAGCGGGTACCGCGCTGGCGGACGATGATCTCCCCACCGTTCACCCTCTCGCCGGCGAATACCTTGACCCCGAGCATCTTCGGGTTCGAGTCGCGGCCGTTCCTGGAAGAACCGAGTCCCTTCTTGTGTGCCATTCCGCTACTGCTCCTTCTTGGTCGTCGAGGACTTCGACTTGGCCGCGGTGGTCGACTTCTTGGCAGCAGGCTTCTTCGCGGCCGGTTTCTTGGCAGCCGGCTTCTTGGCTGCGGCAGCTGGCTTCTTCGTAGCCGGTTTCTTGGCGGCCGGTTTCTTCGCTGCGGTGGTCGTCTTCTTTGCTGCCGGCTTCTTCGCGGGCGCAGCCTTCTTGGTCGCGGCAGGTTTTGAAGCCGCCGCTCCGCCCCCGGTGGCACCGACCGAGACGACTTCGAGCCTGGTCAGCTCGGCTCGGTGGCCGGCCCTCCGGCTGTAGCCCTTCTTCGCCTTGTACTTGAAGACCCTGATCTTCTCGCCCCTAAGGTGACCGGTCACCTTGGCCTCGACCTTCGCCTTGGACAGGGCGGCGGGATCAACGACCACATCCTTGTCCCGAAGCATGACCGGGCGAAGCGAGACCTTCTCGCCTTCTTTCGCTTCCAGGCGGTCGACCTCGATGACCGAGCCCTTCTCGACCCTGTACTGCCTTCCGCCACTTTCGATCACTGCGTACATCCGTAAGACCCTCCTGGGTGTGTCTTCGTCCGTAACCGGAGCCGCAAGCGAATCCATCGGCGCGGCCCGGACAGGAGCCGAGGCAGTCTAGCGGCTACCCACCCGCTCCCCCGGCGTCGGCTCCGACCGCGGTCACATCCCTGCCGGATCCGTCGTCCTCCCCATCGGAATCCCCGAGCAGGATTGCCTCCGCCGAGGCCCGGTCGACGGCCTCGATCCGGACCATCTTGCGCTGGCCGACCATCCCGGCCGCCCCTTCGACGCTGACGATGTAGGAGTCGATCCGGGCGACCCCGGCTCCCTTGCTGAACATATGGGGCTCTTCGATCGTCACCAGGACCTCGTCCCCCGGGCTGAACGGCAGGGCACGAGCCTCGATCTCTTCCCGGCCTCCGGTCTCGATCAGCTCGAAGTTGTCGATCGCCAGGGCGTCTCCACCCTCGAACAGGAACCGCTTGCCGGTCTCTTCCTCGAGCACGGCGAGACCGCTGTCCTCGGTGTTCAGCAGGGCGGCTACCTTTGGGTGGACCCGGAGCAGGAAGGCCTCCGCCTCGGGTGCCTCAGCGGCAAACTCCATCATCTTCCTCAGCCCATCGAGCGCGACGGTCTCGGCGGAGAGAACCACCCCATCCCCGTCACAAGTGGGGCAGGTAGTCGTCAGGATCTCCCTGACCCCGTCGGTGATGTTCTGCCTGGTCATCTCGACCAGCCCGAGTGGTGATATCTCGACCAGATAGCTCTTGCTCTTGTCGGTCTCGAGGGCCTTCCGCAGGGTTCCGAGGATCCGTTCGCGGTTCTTGGCACGGGCCATGTCGATGAAGTCGATGACGATGATCCCGCCGATGTCGCGAAGCCTCAGCTGGCGCACGACCTCCTCGGCCGCCTCGTTGTTGACCTTGGTGATCGTTTCCTCGAGGCCACCCTTGCCCCGTCCCGTGAAGGAGCCTGAGTTGACGTCGATCACGGTGAGGGCCTCGGTGTAGTCGATGATCAAGTAGCCACCCGAAGGCAGATCTATCCGCCGTCCAAGGGTCGACTGGATCGCCTCATCGATCTCGTACTTCTCGAAGAGGGGCTTCGAACCCTCGTAGAGCTCGACCTTCTCGACCAGTTCCGGTGCGGTTCGCTGGAAGAAGCCGGTCACCCGGTCGAACTGCTTCTGGTCGTCGATCACGGCCTTGTCGAACTCGTTGAGGAAGACGTCCCTCAGGACGCGGACCGGAAGGTCCTGCTCCTGGAAGACCAGTGACGGGCCCTTGAGCCCCGACTGGCGCTTCTCGAGCACCTCGTTGAGCCTGTGCAGGTAGGCGACCTCCCGGACGAAGTCCTCCTTCTTCGCGCCGTGGGCGGCAGTCCTCACGATCAGGCCCCCAGGGCCCTCGTAGGTCCGCTTGACCATCCGGCGAAGGCGTTCACGCTCGCTGTCGGAGAGCCGTCGGCTCACTCCCACCCCGGAGCCGGCCGGTGCGTAGACCAGATAGCGACCGGCGATGCTGACGTTCATGGTCAGCCTCGCCCCCTTCGACTTGATCGGGTCCTTGTTGACCTGGACCAGGATCTCCTGACCGGGCTTGATCAGCTCGTTGATCCGCCGCCCCTTGCCACGACCGCGCCGGGGCGCTGCCTGGCCGTCGGGCAGGAGGATCTCGTCGACGTGCAGGAAGCCGTTTCGTTCGAGGCCGATGTCGACGAATGCGGCCTCCATACCGGGAAGGACGTTGTCGACCTTCCCCAGGTAGATGTTTCCGACGAGCGAGCGCCCGCCCTTCCTCTCGATGTAGACCTCGGCGACCTCTCTCTTCGAGCGGGCCGTCTTGGCTTCGAGTACGGCGACCCGGGTCTCCCCGGCGTCAGCCGAAACAACGATTGTCTTTTTCATGTCGGTCTTTCGTTCAGATTGGTTGACGTGGGGCGGTCATCCGACCCACGGTCCCCTCTGACCGGCATGCGACCTGATGTGGATGCTCTGAAGCACCCCGACCATCAACAGGGTCGAGATGACCGCAGATCCTCCGTAACTCATCAGCGGAAGGGGGATGCCGGTGATCGGCATGATCCCGAGGTTCATCCCCACGCTTACGAAGACCTGGAAGAGGATCGCGCATGCTATTCCGGCAGCGACGAGCTTTCCGTAGGAATCCTTCGAGAGTGACATCAGACGCAGTGCCCGCCAGAGGAGCAGGGCAAACAGGGCCAGGACCAGAACGGCCCCGGCGAAGCCGTACCGCTCGGCGACGACCGAGAAAACGAAGTCGGTGTGCCGCTCGGGTACGAATCCGAGATTGGATTGGGTGGCCTGGTCGCCGCGGCCGGTCAAACCCCCGGCACCTGCGGCCACCTTGGCCTGGTTCTGCTGGTAGCCCACACCCCTCGGATCGGAGGCGGGCGAGACGAATGAAGTGAGTCTTTCCTGCTGATACTCCTTCAGCAACGGTACGCCCGCTGCCGGCATCAGGATCAGTACGAATGCGACCAGGGCAACCGCGGAAGCACCGATGGCCCCGAGATGGGACCAGCGGACTCCGGCCGCCAGCATGATCGC
>CAITDZ010000096.1 GCA_903891285.1 uncultured Solirubrobacterales bacterium | reverse complement strand
GTCGGGTCCGCGGTGATCGCCCTGTGGCGGATCTGGGTGGCAGAGAAGCCGGCCTGAGTCTCCGGGTCCTGACCTGGAATCTCTTCCACGGGAGGGATGCCCCGCCAGGGGAGTTCGAGAGGGGGCCCGACTGGCGCTTCGGTGGCAGGTCGCTTCGCTCCCGTGACTACGTCCTGGTCAACCGCTCGCTCGAGGGCGAGTTCGTCCGGGTCCTGAATGGCCTCGAGTGGAATGTGGCGCTGCTCCAGGAAGTACCGCCCTCCTGGTCGGGACCCCTGGCGGAAGCGACGGGGGCGAACGGCTCCTTCACTCCGACCTCGCGTAACTGGATGAGGCCGGTGACAGGCTCCCTCTGGACCCGGAGGCCGCATCTGATCGGAAGCTGGGAGGGCGGTGGAAACCTGATCCTGGTGCGGGACGGACTCGGACTCGACCCGGGAGGTCAGGACCGGCGAATCCTGACGCTCCTCCCCGAGCGTCGAGTGGTCCAGTCGGTTCGCCTGGAGGGCGGCATCGACCTCTACAACCTCCACGCCTCGATCGGCCACGAACGGGCGTCCCGCGACGTCCTGGAGGCAGCCTCCTTCGCCTCCGAGACTTCGGGTCCACGACCACTGGTCCTGGGTGGTGACTTCAACTGCCGCCCTTCGACCGGGCGTCCCTTCCCGGCGTTGGCCACTCGGTACCGGCTCTCCGATCCGCCATCAGGGATGACCGGCTCGATCGATCACCTCCTGGTTCGCGGCCTGGAGGTCGTCGAACCACCTCGCCCCCTTCCCGATCGAAGCCGAGAGGTGGCCGACCCGGAATCCGGGGCCCTGATACGCCTCTCCGACCATGCGCCGGTGGTCGGTCTTTTCCGGACCTGAGCTCCCTCGGCGCCCGGGTAGCTGATCGAAGTAGTCGCAGAGCTTTCCCTCCCCGAGGGGAATTCGTGATCGACGAACGGCGACCTTGGCCGGGTGTCCGCGGCGAGTCAGAATCGAGCGAGAGGTTCGATCGGGGGTTCGAGGGGAGGCGAGTCCGGCTCGGTCTCGCTGGAGCTGATCGGCGCCCTTCCGGTCGTGGCGATCTCGTTGCTCGCTTCGCTACAGCTCGCAGTGGCGGGCTACGTGATCTGGTCGGCCGGTACCGCCGCCAGGGCCGGTGCACGCGCGGTCCTTGCTGGCGCTGGGCCGGAGGGGGCAGCGAGGCGCGCCCTTCCGGGAGTCCTGGCCGAAGGCTCCCGGGTGACCCGCGAGAACGGGGTGACCGTTTCGGTTCGGCTGCCCGCACTCGTACCGGGACTGCCCGAGACCTGGCTGGAGGGCTCGAGCGATCTCGGCCGTTAGGGGATCGATGTTTCCGGACCTGCCTCGCTGCTCGGGCCAGGCGACGGTCGAGGCGGTCGCCGGGGTTGCAGTGCTGCTGTTCGCCGGTCTGGTCGCATTCCAGTTGCTCCTGGTCGGACACACGCACCAGCTCGCTGAGGGAGCGGCCCAGGCCGGGGCGGTAGCGGTCGTACGCGGGGAGCCCGCCTCCGCCGCGGTTGAAGATGCCCTGCCGGAGTGGGCCAGCCGCCGGTACAGCCTCGGTCGCCTGCCCTGGGCCGTCCGGGTGAGCGTCCGGCCTCCTTCCCCGGTCGGCCGGATATCGCGCCTGCTCGAGGTCAGTTCGACCGCCTGGGTTCGTGAGGCTCCCGGTTGAACGGATCTCCCGTCGAGGTCGAACTCGATCCCGACTTCCGGACGGTGCTCGTCACGTCGCCCGGCCCCGACCCCTCGGTCGCCCGCATCGCCCGTCGACTTCTCGCCGGACGAAGTCGCTCGTCGGGGCCGGGATGCCTGCTCGAAGTCGGACTCCAGGATCGGTCCAAGCCGACCTTGCTCAAGTCCCGTTCGGCCTCCGAACTCGCAGTGCGAGTCGAGGCGGTGGGACCGGGGATCAGGGCAGTCGCAAGGGGCAGGGACTGTTGGGTGAGCTTCACACCGGAGCCTGACCTCGCCGGTCGGATCCGAGAGGTCCTGGGGATGGTCGAGCACCTCGGGGCGGTCTTCCTCGCGGTCGCCCCCTCCTGCTACCTGGAAGTCCGCAGCTTGCTGGATTCCGAGTCGACCGAAGTCCTGATCGAGGGAGATGCCGGCACCGATCCGGTGGTCGAGCTGGCCCTCGACGAGGCCGAAGGTGCCGGCTACTCGGCTCGGAACGTAATCCCTGGCAGAGGGAGGCTCGAACGCATCAGTCCGGTCTGGCGCTCGGAGTCCGGCCAGGCGACCCCGCTGGTCCTCGGGGCAGCGCTGATGACGATCACCGTTGCGGTCGCCCTGGTTGCGATTGCGGGGGCCGGCACCGGCAAGGGGAGGGCACAGCGTGCCGCCGATCTGGCCGCCCTCTCGGCGGTCCGCTCGATGCGGGATGACCTGCCCAGGTTGCTGGCACCAGCGACCCTTCCCAACGGGCTTCCGAACCCGGCCCACCTCCCGAAGCCGGTCTACCTGGCCCGTGCACGGCTGGCGGCGACCTCGGTCGCGGTCGCCAACGGAGGGTCACCGGCGACGGTGTCGGTGGTCTTTCCCGACGCGGCTTCCTTCGCCCCGTTGACCGGCCGGGTCAGCCTGCCGGTGGGGGGACCACGGGGCGCCGCCGACCCTGCCTGGGCCGTGGCCAGGGTCGGCCTGGTCGGATCGGGAGGCACCGAACTGGCCTTCGCAACGGGCGGCGGCTATTCCGGCCCGCTCGCGATCCGCCAGGGCCACGGCATGAGGCCCGATGTGGCCGAGGCCTTCGACCGGATGGCCGCGGCGGCGCTCCGCGATGGCGTCGGCCTGGCGATCAACTCCGGATACCGCTCGGACGCCGAGCAGGCACGACTGTTTGCGGCCAACCCCGACCCCCGCTGGGTCGCGCCTCCAGGGCAGTCACTCCATCGTTGTGGGACCGAGCTGGACATAGGTCCACCTTCCGCCTACGGCTGGCTTGCAGCGAATGCCGGAAGGTTCGGCTTCCTCAAGAGGTACTCCTGGGAGCCCTGGCACTTCGGATTCGTCGCCGGACCGGAGCCCTGCTCCGCTGCGGCGGAGGTTTCCGGGACTGGGGAGGGGGCGAGGGGAGGCACGATCCTCGTTCCGGATTTCGTTCCCGTCCGTTTCCGTCGGCCGATCCTCGCCGCCTCGCTGGCGACCGGGGTACCGGCGGCACTGCTGGCGGCGCAGCTCAAGTCGGAGTCGAATTTCGACCCGAACGCAGTCTCGCCGGCTGGAGCCCTCGGGATCGCCCAGTTCATGCCTTCGACTGCGGCCTCGAGGGGCCTCACCGATCCATTCGACCCGTTCGCGTCGATCGCCGCCCAGGCCAGGCTGATGGCCGAGCTGATCGCCCAATTCGACAGTGCCCGTCTCGCACTCGCCGCCTACAACGCCGGTCCGGGGGCAGTGTCGGCCTGCGGTTGCGTGCCCTCCTACCCCGAGACCCTCGCCTACGTCGCCCGGGTACTGGCACTCGCCGGTGGTGCCGCTGGCTCGATCGGGGTCCCGATGGAGGTCGAGTTGGTCCGGTGACCCGGGGCCTCCGCCTGCGAGTGGGATCCGGGTAGGCTCGGGCCGTGGAGAAGATCGAGATCACCGATCCCGATGCGATCGCTTCCCTGGTCGGGACGTCCGTCGGGCCGACCGATTGGCGAGAGGTCACCCAGGAGATGATCGACTCGTTCGCTCAGCTGACCGGTGACCACCAATGGATCCACGTCGAGGTCGAGCGGGCGGAGAAGGAGAGTCCCTTCGGGACGACGATCGCCCACGGCAATCTCACCCTCTCGATGATCGACGGGTTCAGGGAAGGGCTGGTCGACGTCTCCAGGGATGCCTTCGCCCTGGGCGTGAACCTCGGCTGGAACAAGGTCCGATTCCCGGCCCCGGTACCGGCCGGCTCCCGGATCCGCGCTTCGGCCGAGCTGGTCAGCTCCGAGCAGCGCGACGACGGCTGGATCGAGAACGTGACCCGATTCACCCTCGAGGTCGAGGGCGGGGACAAACCGTGCTGCGTCGCCGATAGCGTCACCCGGCTGCTCAAGGCCGGCTGAGCGCCTGAGGCCGCTACCGACCCTCGAACTCGACCTCGTCGCCGTCGAAGAAGGCCTTGACGGCCCGGGCGAGGTCCTCGGTCGCCATCGCCTCGGCGATCGCGTGCCGTTCCTGCTGGAGGTGTTCGGTGAGCGTGTGGTCGAGGCTGGTGCCGGCGAGGCGCTTCGACATCTTCACGTAGTAGGGAGCCTTGGCCCCGAGCTTTCGGGCCTTCTCCATCGCCCGCTCCATCAACTCGTCGGGTTCGACGACCTCGGCGACGATCCTCTCCTCGAGCGCCGCGTCTGGGGACAGGTTCGGGTCGTTGAGGAGGAGCTCGATCGCGCGCGACGGTCCGACCACCCTTGGAAGGAAGTAGGTCATCCCGCCGTCCGGGGAGGCGCCGATCCTTCCGTATGCACAGGCCAGGAAGGCATCCTTGGAGCAGATTCGGGTGTCGCAGGCGAGGGCGAGGGAGAATCCGGCTCCGGCGGCCGGCCCGTTGATCGCGGCGATCACCGGGTAGGGGATCCTGACCAGGTCGACGATCCCGCGATGAAGGGTCTCTGCGCCGTCCCTGACGCCCGCGACGATGTCCACCTCGGGATCCTCGACGCCGCGACGGAACCAGTTGACGTCACCGCCAGCACAGAAGGCCGTGCCGGCACCGGTGATCACAAGGGCCCGGAGGTCGGCCTGGTCGGCCAGCCAGCCGAAGATCACGGGGAGCTCGGAGATCATCGTCGGGTCCATCGCGTTGTAGGCGTCGGGCCGATCCAGGGTGAGGATCCCGACGCCATCCTCCTCCGCAAAGGTCATCGTCGTCAGCTCTGGTGGCGGGGCGGAATGGGGCATGGTCGGCGCCGGAAGCCTACCCGGTCCCCGGGACTTCCTAACCTTCCATGGATGGAAGCGTCGCGAGGAGGACCGCATGGGTGAGGTCGGCGCGGGATCGGAGTCCCGCGAGCGGCGCCTGGTCGCCGAGCGCCGGGCGCTTCCGGACGAGCCGGGGGTCTACCTGTTCCGGGATCGGGACGACGAGGTGATCTACGTCGGCAAGGCCCGCTCGATCCGCAAGCGGGTCGGCTCGCACTTCTCGGGGGGCAACGCCGCGATGACCTCGGAGGTCGATTCGATCGAGTTTCTCGCTACCGATACCGAGTCCGAGGCCCTGATCGCCGAGCAGAACTTCATCAAGCGGTACCGGCCGAGGTTCAACGTCCGCCTTAGGGACGACAAGTCCTATCCCTACATCGCCGTATCGCTCGACGAGGATTTCCCCCGGGTCTACTTCACAAGGGAGCGTCATCGCGCCGGTCGGGCCTACTTCGGACCGTTCTCTTCGGCCCGACGGGTGCGGGAGACCCTCGACCTGTTGGGGAGGCTGTTCCAGTTCCGGACCTGCGACGGCCCTGAGCCGGGGCGGCGCTCGGGTAGCCCCTGCCTCGACTACTTCATCGACCGGTGCGGAGCGCCCTGCGTCGGCTACGTCGATGAGGAGGCCTATCGCGAATCGATCGACGGGGTACTCGACTTCCTCTCGGGCCGCTACGGGCGGATCGAGGAGGAACTCGAACGCCAGATGGAGGAGGCGTCGGCCGCCCAGGATTTCGAGAAGGCGGCCGCTTTCCGTGATCGCCTGGAAGCGGTCAGGTCGCTGTTCGAGAGGCAGAGGGTCTCGGGGACTTCGGTCGCCTCGGCCGACCTGATCGGCGTCTCTGCCGAGGGAGCCGATGCGAACGCCCAGGTATTCCAGGTTCGGGACGGCGTCCTCCTGGAGAAGCAGGGTTTCTACCTCGAGGTTCCTGAGGGAACTGGGGAGGGGGACGTCGCCGCGGGCTTCATCGAACGCTTCTACGCGACCTCGCCCGCCCTGCCGAGGACGGTCCTGGTCGGCCCTGAACTCTCGGGTCGGACCGACGAGCTGGCCGAGCGGCTCTCGGTGATGCGTGACGGTTCGCCGGTCGAGCTGAGGGTCGCCGAGAGGGGTGAGATGCGACGGCTGCGGGAGATGGCCGAGCGAAACGCGAGGCTGGCGCTCGGGCAGGAACAGCTCCGCCGGGAGTTCGGGCGACGTCGGAAGGCCGAGGCCCTTTCCGGCCTCGCCGAGGCGCTCGGGATGGATGAGGTACCGGTGCGGATCGAGGGCTTCGACATCTCCAACCTCGGTGGGCAGGACACGGTCGCCTCGATGGTCGTCTTCGAGGGAGGGACCCCGAAGAAGTCCGACTACCGGAGGTTCAAGGTGTCCCGGGGGAGTGGTCCCGACGACTACGCATCGCTCGAGGAGGTCCTCGGACGAAGGATGGCGAGGTACGAGGAGCAGGCCGACCTCTCCCCGCACGACCCCGAACGCGACCAGAGCTTCGCCTCGCTGCCGGGCCTGATCCTGATCGATGGTGGCAAGGGTCAGCTCTCCTCCGGACTCAAGGCGCTCGGTGGGTTTCTCGAGCGGGGGGTGACCGTGATCGGACTTGCCAAGCGCCAGGAGGAGGTATTCCTGCCGGGCAGCAGCCACCCGGCCCCGATCCGACCTGATTCGGAGGCATCTCTCCTCCTCCAACGCGTTCGGGACGAGGCCCACCGATTCGCGGTCGGCCACCACCGGGGCCGGCGCAGCAAGCGGATGACCGAGTCCGTCCTCGACGGGATCAGGGGGGTCGGTCCCGAGCGCAAACGCCTCCTGCTCCGCCACTTCGGATCCCCCGACCGGCTGGCCGAGGCCAGCCGGGAGGAACTCGAGGCGGTACCCGGTCTGCCCGGTAAGGTGGCTCGAGAGGTATATGAACAGCTCCACAGGGTCTGAGTCGGTGGTACCGGAGGGGACGGGGGCCTCGCCCGGGGAGGAAGCCGAACCCGGCGTCGAACCCGACCCCGGCGTCGACCTCGTGGTGATAACCGGACATTCGGGGGCCGGGAAGTCCGAGGCGATCGCGGCCTTCGAGGACAGCGGTTACTTCTGCGTCGACAACCTCCCTCCTCAGATGATCGAGGCCCTCGGCGAGCTGTTCGCCCTGCCCGGCAGCTCGGTCGAGCGGGCTGCCGTGGTTACCGATGTGCGAAGTGGCGAGTACTTCGACCAATTGGTCGAAACCCTGGAACGACTCGAGGGGGGCGGCATCGAACCCAGACTGCTCTTCCTCGAGGCCCAGGAGGAGGTACTGATCGATCGCTACAAGGAGACCCGCAGGCGCCATCCCCTCGCGCCGGAAGGCAGGGTCCTCGAGGGTATCCGTGCCGAGCGGGAGTTGATCTCGCCCCTCCGGAACCGGGCCGACCTGGTTCTGGACACGACCGAGCTGACCGCCCACTTGCTCAGGCAGCGGATCGTCGAGGAGATGATCGATCGCCGGGACGAGGGTCGGCTCGCAGTAAGCCTGCTGACCTTCGGGTTCAAGAATGGCCCACCGCGGGATGCCGACATCACCCTCGACGTGCGCTTCCTGCCGAACCCCTACTACGACCCCGAGCTCCGGCCAAAGACCGGCCTCGACCCCGAGATCCGGGAGTACGTCGAGGCCGGCACCGAGGCGGGCGAGTTCTACGGGCGCCTCCTTCCCCTGCTCGAGTTCCTGATACCGGCCTACGTTGCCGAGGGCAAGAGCCACCTGACGATCGCGATCGGCTGTACCGGCGGTCGTCACCGTTCGGTCACCGTGGCCGAGCGGATCTGGAGCGACCTTGCGATGCGCGATGACGTGGTCGTCAGCGTCAGTCACAGGGATTTGGATTGATGCCCGGCGCCGGTCCGGCGGTCCGGGCCGAGGGACTCCGCAAGGAGTTCGGCCAGACGGTCGCGCTGGATGGTCTCGACCTCCTGGTCGAGACGGGGGAGATCGTCGCGGTCCTCGGGCCCAATGGGGCCGGGAAGACCACGCTCCTGACGATCCTCGAGGGGCTCCTCCAGCGTGATGGTGGGGCGGTGGAGGTGCTCGGGGTCGATCCGGCGGCGGCGGATCCGGACTGGCGGGAGCGGATCGGGATCGTGCTCCAGGAGACGGCCCTCGAGCCGCTCCTGACCGTTCGCGAGTCGCTCGAGCTCTATGCCGGCTACTACCGCGACCCGATGCCACCCGACGAGCTGATCGAGCTGGTCGGCCTCGGGGACTCGGCCGACGTCCGGGCCGGTCGGCTCTCGGGCGGCCAGCGACGCCGACTCGACGTCGGGATCGCGATGTCGGGCAGGCCCGAGCTGCTCTTCCTCGACGAACCGACCACCGGTTTCGATCCCGCCGCCCGGAGGAGTGCCTGGGCGATGATCGCGGGGCTGCGCGAACGGGCGACCACCGTACTCCTGACCACCCATTACATGGAGGAGGCGGCCGAGCTGGCCGATCGGGTGGTGATCGTCGATGATGGCCGGGTCGTCGCCCACGGAACCCCGGCCGGCCTCGGCTCCGAGCGGGGACTCAAGACTGCAATCTCCTTCCGGTTGCCAACCGATGTCGAGCCCGGGGACCTACCGCTCCCCGGCGACGGAAGGCTGGTGCGGGACGCTTCCGGCAACTTCTCCCTCGAGACCGACCGTCCGACCGCCGACCTGGAGGCGATCACTGCCTGGGCCGGGACCCGGGGCATCGAACTCGACGAGCTCTCTGT
>CAITDZ010000095.1 GCA_903891285.1 uncultured Solirubrobacterales bacterium | reverse complement strand
GGCAATCACCTGGTCGAGGCCGGCCCTCACCGTGTCGTAGACCCCGAACAGGTTGGTGTCGAAGACCCGCTCCCACTCCTCGGACGGCATGCCGATCACCGGGGACACCTTCGGGGCGACTCCAGCGTTGGCCACGACCACGTCGATCCGGCCGAACTGGTCTACGACCTCGCCGAAGGCCTGATCGAGTGCGCCCCGATCGGTGACGTCTGCCGCGAGTCCCAGGGCTTCCCGGCCTCCTGGCCCGGTCAGCGACGCCGCTGCCTCGCTGCTTGCCCCGCTGTCGAGGTCGAGGATCGCCACCCTCGCACCGAGGGCCGCCGCCTGGCGGGCCGTCTCCAGGCCGATCCCCTTCGCGCCCCCGGTTACGAGCATGACCTTGTCGGCTAGGTCGTAGGTGGCACTCATGCTTCCGCACTCCCCCCCGCCGCCAGGTCGCGGTCCTCGATCTGGCGGATCAGGGACCTAGCCCTCAGATCCCGCTCCAGGCGCCGGTCGGTCAGCGGCATCAGCAGGCCCCTCAGGTAATGGGGGATCCGCCACCGGCCCGGTTCGATCACGGTCGCCCGCCGGGCGGCGATCCCGTCCACCAGGGCCTCGGCCGCCTGGCCGACCGATATCGGCCGGGTCATGAAGGAGGGAGCGACCTCCCGCCTGAACTGGTCGGCCATCGGCTCGTCGAAGGCCTTGCCGATCAGTCCGGTATCGACGTACCCGAAGAAGGCCGTGGTTACCCCGGCCCCGTGGGCGGCCAGCTCGACCGAGAGGCCGCGGGCGAACGCCTCGACTGCCGACTTCGAAACGGCATAGGAGGAGTTCAGTACCCCGTTCACGTGGGAGTAGGAGGAGGCGATGATCGCCACCTGGCCCCGGTTGGCGACGATCTCCGGCAGCCCGGCCACCACCGTCCGGTAGACGCCGAGCACGTTGACCTCGACCACCTTTCGCCAGGTGTCGTCGTCGAGCGCCCGGGTGGTCGTCTTCGGCGGGGTGATCCCGGCATTGGCGACCACCACGTCGACCCTCCCGAACTCCGCGACTGCCCCGGCAACGGCCCCGGCGATCGCCTCGGGATCGACTACGTCAGCGCCCAAACCGATCGCGGCGGGACCGAGGCCCCCGGCCGCCTCGCGGGCCCGTTCGGGGTCCAGGTCGACCAGCGCGACCCGGGCTCCGCGATCGATCGCGATCCGGGCGGTCTCCAGTCCGATCCCCTGGGCCCCGCCGGTGATCAGGAAAACCTTGTCGGTCAGCTCGCCCCCGGGCACGGCCGGAGCGTATCGGCGGCGGGTCACCACGGGTAGCATCCGCCCGCATGGCGCCCTTCCGACCGGTCGACACCGGGCAGTCGTTCCCTGAGATGGAGGAACGTACGGCCCTGCGCTGGAAGGAGGACGACGTCTTCCGCCGCTCCCAGGAGATGCGCGAGGGAGCCGAGGTCTGGAGCTTCTACGAGGGGCCACCTACCGCCAACGGAAGGCCCGGCTCCCACCACGTCCTCTCCCGCGTCTTCAAGGACATCTATCCCCGGTACCGGACGATGCGCGGCTACCGGGTGCCACGGAAGGCCGGCTGGGACTGCCACGGCCTCCCGGTCGAGCTCGAGGTCGAAAAGGAGCTCGGGATCTCCTCGAAGGGCGAGATTGAAGAGTTCGGGATCGCCGAGTTCAACCGGAAGTGCCGGGAGTCAGTCTTCGAATACGTCGAGGAATGGAACCGGCTGACCGAGCGGATCGGGTTCTGGATCGACCTCGACAACCCTTATGTGACCCTCGACGACGCCTACATCGAGTCGGTCTGGTGGTCGCTCAGCCAGCTGTTCGACCAGGGCATGCTCTACGAAGGCCACCGGGTCTCGCCCTACTGCCCGAGGTGCGGTACGGCGCTCTCCTCGCACGAGGTCGCGCTCGGCTACGAGGACGTGGTCGACCGCTCGGTCTACGTCCGGCTGCCGCTGCTCGATGACTCAGGCAAGCAGACCGGGGAGTCCCTCCTGGTCTGGACGACCACCCCCTGGACCCTGCCGGGAAACTACGCGGTCGCGATCAACCCCGGGCTCGAGTACGTCCGGGTCGAGCGGGACGGTGAGACCCTGATCGTCGCCCGTGACCTGGTCGAGAAGGTGTTCGGCGAGGGAACCGAACCCTCGGGCACGGTCGACCCGGGCGAGCTGCTCGGGCGGAGCTACGAGGGGCCGGTCTTCGAGATGTCCGACGGGGGATCGGGCAGGTTCGAGGTCGTCGCGGGGGATTTCGTGACGACCGACGACGGCACCGGCCTCGTCCACATCGCTCCGGCCTACGGCGAGGACGACTACCGGGTCGCGATCGAAGCAGGGCTCTACGACCCGGCAGCGGGCGACCGCCTCTACAACCCGGTCACGCCCGAGGGCGAGTTCACTGCCCAGCTGCCGGCATTCGAGGGGCGCTTCGTCAAGGACCCGGAGGTGACCGACGGCCTGATCGGCGAGCTCGATGCCCGAGGGTTACTGCTCCGCGACGAGGAGTACGAGCACTCCTACCCCCACTGCTGGCGTTGCTCGACCCCGCTCCTCTACTACGCCAAGTCGAGCTGGTACATCGCGACCTCCCGGGTTCGCGACCAGATGCTCGAGAACAACGCCCAGATCGGCTGGCACCCCGAGCACATCCGGGACGGTCGCTTCGGCAAGTGGCTGGAGAACAACGTCGACTGG
>CAITDZ010000094.1 GCA_903891285.1 uncultured Solirubrobacterales bacterium | reverse complement strand
GGATCTGGGTCACTTCGTAGGCAGCGGCCTCGCTCATCACCCGCTCCGGCTTGGAGCGGTCGGGTCGATCGACCTCGCCGTCGGGGAAGACGACTTTGCGAATTGCTACTGGATCCCGGTGTACCCCGCCGGCGGCAAGGGTGCCGTAGGCCGAGGCCATTTCCAGGGGGGAGACGCCGACCTCGAGGCCACCGAGCGACTCGGCCGGATAGCCGTTCAGCTTCGATGTGATCCCCATTTTCCGGGCCATCTCGGCGATCTTGTCGGGGCCGACGTCGAGGGCGAGCTGGGCGTACACCGTGTTGTCGGAGGCGAGGGTCGCTTCGGAGACGCTCATCGTGCCCGAATAGGAGTCTGAGTAGGTCGCAACCTCCCACGAGCCGTAGGTCGGGTCATTGATGCTGAGTGGCTTCGACTCGTAGTAGGTCGCGTCGGGGTCCATCCCCTCTTCGATCGCCGCTGCCAGGGCAAATGTCTTGAAGGTCGAGCCGGGCTGGCGGCGACCCTGGGCGGCGAGGTTGTACTGGGTCTCGTCGTAGGAAGCCGAGGAGACCATCGCCTTCACCTCACCCGATTGGGGATCGATCGCGACCAGGGCCGAAGCGGGGTCATAGCTGTAAGGGAGCGTCGAGCTGATCGCCTCGACCCCTGCATCCTGGAGCGCCGGCTCGATCGTCGTAAAGACCTTGAGACCGCCCTGGCGGACCCTCTTCACCCCATACTTCTTGATCAGCTCGCTCTCGACGTAGTCGAAGAAGAAGGGCTGGGTTCGTTCGAAGAGGTCGTCCCTGAGGTCGACCTGGAGTCCCTTTGCCTTGGCCGTCCTTGCCTGGGCGGCAGAGATCATCCCCTGCTCGGCCATCGCGTTCAGGACCTCGTTTCGTCGGGCGAGCGCGCCCGACGGGTTCAGCACCGGGTTGTAAGCAGAGGGAGCCTGGGGAAGGCCGGCCAGCAGGGCAGCCTGGGGCAGGGTCAGCTTCTCGACCGTCCGGGAGAAGTAGACCTTGGAGGCAGCCTCGACCCCGATCGCAGTCCGCCCATCGTTGGTTCCGTAAGGGGCGGAGTTGAGGTAGGCCTGGAGGATCTTGGGCTTCGAGTGCTCGGTCTCGTAATCGATCGCCATCCGGGCCTCGACGATCTTCCGCTCGACCGAGCGGTCCGGGTTTGCGATGTAGAGGTTCCTCATCAGCTGCATCGTGATCGTCGAGGCTCCCTCGGAGATCTGGCCCGATTCGACGTTTCGGATCAACGCACGAAGTCCACCCTGGACGTCGATCCCGTTGTGGCTGTAGAACCGCTCGTCCTCGATCGCGATCGTCGCGTTTCGGAGGTCCTTAGGAACCGCCTCGAGCGGGACCGGAATCCGTAGCTCGTCGGAGTCGACCAGCCCCAGACGGGAGCCGTCGCCTGCAAAGACGACCGAGTTGAGCCCCTGGTTGACCGGCTTCATTCCATTCACGTCCGGTGCGTCCCCGGCAACCCCGACGACCCAGCCACCTCCGGCAAGCAGGATGAAGCCGGCGACCACCCCGGCCACCACGGCCGCGCCGCCCACCTTCCGCTTCGGATTCCCTGACCGACGCTTTACGCGTCGCTGACGCTTAGTCACGAAAAAAAGGGTACCGATGGAGGGACCCCTCCTCCCGGAAACCGGCTCCACGAGCCGGACCTCCCAGTCGACACCGGATCGGCCGGGGCCGTCTGCCGCACCACCGACCGGTTCGCAGGAGTGTGAGAATGGGTCGATGGAGTGGACCCCCGAAAGACCGGCCGACCACGAGCCGCCCCTGCCGGTCGAAGAGCCGATCGGGGATGGGGACGCAGACACCTTCCCGTACGCGACCTGGGGACCGTTCGGGGCGGTCGGGATGACCCTGCTGGCGCTGTTCGCCGGGATGTTGGCGAGCGTGCCCTTCTACGTGATCGGGGGGATCGAGTCCGAGCAGGACGTCGAGGGCGCGACCGCGATCGCGGTCCAGGCGGTGACCGGCCTGGGGCTGGCCTTGATCCCGATCATCTTCGCCTGGAGCTGGTCGGGGGGCCTCCTGGGCGGATTCAGGGCGCTCGGCTTCCGCTCCTTCGATGTCGGCAGGGCCGCGGCGTGGGCGGCCGGGGCGGTCGGCCTCTACTTCGCCTTCGCGATCCTCTACTCCGTCCTGGTCGGCCAGCCCGAGCAGGAGGAGATCGTCGACCAGTTCGGGCCACTCGGGTTCCAGATCCTGCTGATCGTGGTCCTAGCCCCCCTCGCCGAGGAGATCGCCTTCCGCGGGTTGCTCTTCGGTGGGCTGAGGCGACGGCTGCCGATGATCCCGGCCGCCCTGATCGGCGGGGTCTTCTTCGGCCTGCTCCACTTCTCGACCGGCTGGTCGGCCGTGCCGGTGCTGATCTTCCTCGGCACCCTGTTCGCGATCCTCTACGAGAAGACGGGCTCGCTCTGGCCCCCGATCATCCTCCACGCGATCAACAACGGCTTCGCGATGGTGGTCCTGAGCGCCTCGTAGGATCGACTCGGTGAGCGGGACCGAAGAAGACAGACTCCGGCTGGTCGAGCTGCTCCGAGAGCACTCGCTGGTACTCGGCGAGGTCACCCTGGCGAGCGGAGCGACTGCCTCCTACTACATCGATTGCCGCCGGACGGTGATGCGCCCGGAAGGGCTCTCGACCTGCGGCCGACTGATCGCCGACCGTGCGAGTGGCCTCGGCGCCGACTCGGTCGGCGGCCCGGTGACCGCAGCGATAGCTCTCGCCTGTGCGGCGATCTCGGTTCCGGAAGGGGAGGGGCTCCGGGGCTTCTT
>CAITDZ010000093.1 GCA_903891285.1 uncultured Solirubrobacterales bacterium | reverse complement strand
GCCGAGAGGCCGTCGAGCTCTCCGCGGATCGTCGAGAGGAGGGCCGGATCGACCTTCAGGGCGTCGACCGCTTCGAGGTCCCCCTCCCAAAGGGACACCCGCCTGGCGGTGTCGAAGTCCTCCGGGCGCCGACCGCCTTCGAGCAGGGCCGTCAGGGCGAGGATGCTCTCGCGTCGGTCGTTCACGTAGACGGTCTGTTCGAGACTCCCGGCCGCTGCGATTCGCCGCCGGTGGTCCTCCCTGCGGGCTGTCCCGTCCTCGATCGAGGGATCCTGCCCGAGGACCTCGACCATACGTCGAGTCCCTGGACCGAAGAGCCGCTCGATCTCCCCGGGTTCGACCCCTCCCTTTTCGACCGTGTCGTGGAGGTAGGCCAGGACCATGCCCCGCTCGCCCGTGAAGGGAAGAGCGAGTTCCGCGACCGCGATCGGGTGTTCGATGAAGTCCCTCCCGAAGCGGTCGAGCTGGTCCCGGTGGGCCCTTCGGGCCAGATCGAGGGCGCGATCGCCCTCGGCCTGGATCCGGTCACGGGTTCTCCCTGTCTCGAGCGTCTCGGCCATCTGGTCCTAGGGCTGGGTCCCGCCGCTCGCTCCCTCGTCGGCCACCCCTGCGTCGGGGGCGGTCGGGCCTTCCGGAGTGGCTCCTCCCGAACCTTCGGTCGAGGGCGAAGCCGGTACCGGCTCGGTTGCCGGCTCCTCGGTGGTCGTATCGGTCTCTGCCACCCCGGCGGCGGCTGCCTCCAGGTTCTCGACCCGGGTCTGGAGGGCGTCGATCCGGTCGGTGTCTGCGTTCTTCGTCAGCGAGATGTAGATCGCGGCTGCCCCGGCGCCGATCGCCAGCGCAGTCAGGACGAGAACGACCACCGACCGCCGCCGAAGCGATCGGTCGATCTCGGCAAGCCAGCCGCGAAGGCCGTCGAGGCGTCTCGTCACGTCCTGAGAAGCCGGTCGCGAGTTGCCCTGCGCGATTCCCTTCTCGAGGCCGGACGGGTCTGGCGGGGTGCCGGTAGCCATCGGGATGCGTCAATCTACCGGCCTCGGGACGGTCCGGTCCACTAAGTTGCCGAACACCGTCCAAGGTCCCTCCACCGATCGGAGGGGAAAAAACCGAACAAGGAGACCCACCGAATGCCCGAAGCAGTGATCGTCGACACAGTCCGGACCCCGATCGGCCGAGCCTTCAAGGGCTCGCTGTCCCAGCTTCGTCCGGATGACACCGGGGCCTTCGTGATCGACAAGCTGATGGAGCGAAACGAAGCCGTCTCCCCGGAATCGGTCGAAGAAGTCTTCTGCGGGGTTGGCATGCCGCAGGGAAAGCAGGCCTACAATCTCGCCAGGATCCTCGTCCTGCTGTCCTCCCACCTGACCAGGGCGACGACCGGGGTGACCATCTCTCGCTACTGCGCCTCGAGCCTCGACGCGATCCGTCACGCCTCGAACGCGATCAAGAACGGCGAGGGTGACGTCTACATCGCTGCCGGCGTCGAATTCGTCAGCCAGTTCAACGCCAGGACGGAGATTGCCGGAGCGCGCTCGGCCGGTGAGGAAGACCAGCACGAGGACCTGATCGGCAACGACGGCCAGCCAAACGCCTACATCGACATGGGCGTCACCGCGGTCAACGTTGCCGAGCGCCATGGAGTCAGTCGCGAGGACATGGACAAGTACGCCCAGCGTTCGCAGGAGCTGGCGGTCAAGAGCCAGGAGGATGGGTTCTTCGACCGGGAGATCGTCGCGGTGACCCTGCCCGACGGCACAGTCGTCGAGAAGGACGACGGACCGCGTGCCAGCTCCACGCTCGAGAAGCTGGGCGAGCTGCCCGAGGCCTTCGGAGGAGGCGGCGTGACCGCCGGTAACTCCTGCCCGCTGAACGACGGTGCCGCAGCAGTCCTCCTGATGAGTGACACCAAGGCGAAGGAGCTGGGAATCAGCCCACGAGCCAAGGTGATCACCTCTGCGACCGCCGGCAACGAGCCCGAGTACATGGGGGTCGCGCCGATCCTCGCTGTGCAGAAGCTGCTCGACCGGGCCGGAATGACGATCGACGACATCGACGTGGTCGAGTTGAACGAGGCCTTCGCCGCCCAGGTGATTCCGATCTCCGAAGAGGTCGGGATTCCGATGGAGAAGCTGAACACCCACGGCGGGGCGATCGCCCTCGGTCATCCCTTCGGCATGACCGGTGCCAGGATCATGGGCACCCTTCTGAACGTAATGGAGACCGACGACCACCAGTTCGGGATCGAGACGATGTGCGTCGCCGGCGGCCAGGGTGAGGCGATGCTGGTCGAGCGGACCGCCTGAGCGCGGCTCGGAGCTAGCGCTCGAGCGGGGGGGTCTCGTCCTCGGAGGGCGACTCCCACTCCTGGAACAGCGGCAGTCGCCACAGCAGGCTGGCGATGACCAGCCCCAGGGCTGCGGCCAGCAGGGCGATGAACCACTCGACCGCCGTCAGGAAGGTCATCTCGAAGGTCTGGCGGAGGGGCTCGACCGCGAGGATGCCGGCGAACAGTGCGCCGAGCCCGGCGACCATCGCGAGCATGTAGCCCTGGATCGAGATGTGTTCCCTTCCGGGCCCCCGTTCGAGCAGGAGGATGAACGAGAGGCCGAGCACGACGAGGGTGGTGGTCGCGGCCGTCCTGGCCTCCTCGAGCGTACCGGAGGCATCGACCACCAGGAAGGAGAAGATCGTCGCCAGAGCGGTCGCGATACCGGCGGGAATCGCAAAGGCGCCGAGCGCCCGCAGGAGGTGACCCCGGTAGAGCGGCCCGTCGCTCGGGGCAAGCGCGAGGACGAAGGAGGGGATGCCGATCGTGAGCAGGGCGGCCAGAGTGACCTGACGCGGGAGGAAGGGGAACTCGAAGCCTGGCACGGCGACCAGCAGGATCAATGCCGCCGCATAGACAGTCTTGGTCAGGTAGAGCCGGCCCAACCTGTGGATGTTCCGGGCGATCCGCCGTCCGGCCGAGATCGCCTCGGGGAGTCGGGCGAAGTCGTCCTTGAGCAGGACGACGTCGGCGACGCTCTTGGTGACCTGGGCCCCCGAGCCCATCCCGACCGCCATCCGGGCCGCCTTGAGGGCCGGCACGTCGTTCACGCCATCGCCGATCATCGCGGTGTACCTGCCGCCCTCGGCCAGGGCCGTGACCAGTTCCTTCTTCTGCTCGGGCCGGATACGGGCGAAGACGGTGTTCTCCGCCACGGTCGAGGCGAGGCGTTCCGGGTCCTCAGGCAGCTCGTCCCCAGTGATCGTGCCGGTCACCTCGAGTCCGACCTGACGGGCGACCGCATCGACCGTCTCGGGCGCGTCGCCCGAGATCAGCTTCAGGGAGACCTCCTCCCTGCTCATCAGCTCGAGGGTCTCGGTCACACCCTCCCTCAGGTTCTCCTCGAATACGACCAGGGCGACCGGGGTTAGATCCGGCGGCAGCCCCGAGCTGCCATCCGCCGGAAGCGGGCCCGAACTTCGGCAGAAGGCGACGACCCGGTTTCCGGTGGACGCCTCCCTGGCCAGGGTTGCCCCGAGTCCGGGGCCGAGTTCCAGCCCGTCGCCTCCAGCCAGGACGTCCGGGGCACCGAGCACCAGTACTTCGGGCCCTTCCGGGCCGTCGAGCGCCATCCCGCTCCACTTCCATTCCGAGGAGAAGGGGACCTCGGCGGTCACCGGAACCGCCGACCCCGGGTAGGAGTTGCCGATCGCCTCGAGGGTCCTGTTCTGCTCGCCAGCCGAAGCGGCGAAGCGGGCCAGTACCTCCTCGGCGCGCCCCTCCTCTCCCTCGGCCGGAACGACCGCAGAAACCGAGAGCGTTCCGTCGGTCAGAGTCCCCGTCTTGTCGAGGCAGATCGTGTCGACCGAGGAAAGCGACTCGGTCGCGCTCATCTGCTGGACGAGGAGACCCCGGCGGGCGAGCCGGACCGCGGCCAGGGCAAAGGTCACGCTCATCAGCAGCACCAGACCTTCCGGGATCAGGGTGATCAGGCCGGCAGTCGCCGTCTGGGCCGCCTCGACCAGGTCGACGTTCCTGAGGATCAGCGATCCGATCAGGAGTGCTGCGAGCGGGAAGAGGGCCCAGGTGCAGGCGACGATCACCCGGTTGACCTCGCGCTGGAGCGGTGCAGGAGGGTGACGGAAGGCACGCGCCTCTCCGGTCAGGCGACCGGCGTAGCTCTCCTCCCGAACCGCGGTCACCTCGCAGAAGCCCGAGCCGGAGACCACGAACGCACCGGAGAGGAGCTGGTCTCCCTCGCCCTTTCCGACGCCCTCGGACTCTCCGGTGAGCAGCGATTCGTCGAGGGTCAGGCCGCGACTCGAAACCGTGACCCCGTCGGCGACCAGCTGGTCGCCCGGGACCATCCTGACCAGGTCCCCGGGCACGACCTGGCCCGCCCGGAGCTCGACCGTCTCACCGTCGCGGATCACCTGGGCTCTCGGTGCGACCAGCACGGCGAGCCGGTCGAGGACCGCCTTTGCCTTCAGCTCCTGGCGGATTCCGATCCAGGTATTGACGATCGCGATAAGGCCGAAGATCGCATCGGCCCACAGCCCGAGCGAGAGGATCAGGATGAAGAAGCCGCCGATAATCGCGTTGAACAGGGTGAAGACGTTCGCCGCGACGATGCTCGCCGTCGACCGGGAGGCGGGGAGTTTCTCGGATCCGAGCGCCCGCAGCCGGTCGGCCGCCTCCCGGGAGGAGAGGCCCGCGCCCGGGAGCGTCCCTGCGATCGCTTCGTTCACGCACCGATTCTTATCGCGCCGGCGGCGGGACGGCGACCGGACCGACCGGGATATAGTGCTCCGCCATGGCGCTGAAGCTCGGCCTCTACCTCGGTTACTGGGGGATCGGACCGGAGGGCGAAGAGGCTCTCGACCTGGTCCACTCTGCTGAGAACGTCGGATTCGAATCGGTCTGGGTGGCCGAGTCCTACGGCTCGGACGTGGTCAGCGTCCTCGCCTGGCTTGCCGGTCAGACCGAGAAGATCAATCTGGGCGGAGCGATCATGCAGGTACCGGCGAGGCCTCCGGCCGCGGCAGCAATGGCCGGGGCGACGATCGACAAACTCTCCGGGGGCAGGTTCCTCTTCGGGTTCGGCCCTTCCGGTCCGCAGGTTTCCGAGGGCTGGTACGGCGTCCCCTACTCGAAGCCCTGGGGCAGGACCCGGGAGTACGTCGAGGTAGTCAGGGAGATCATCGCCAGGGAGGGCCCGCTAGACCATCAGGGCGAGCACTACCAGCTGCCCCTGCCCGACAGCCAGGGCAAGCCCTTGAAGTTGAACTTCCATCCCGAGCGGAACTACATCCCGGTCTTCCTCGGGGCGATCGGTCGGAAGTCGGTCGAGATCTCGGCCGAGATCGCCGATGGCTGGATCCCGATCTTCTTCAGTCCGGAGAAGTTCGAGGAGGCATGGGGAGAGCACATCGAGGCCGGCCTGAAGGCCGGCAACCGCAGCCGGGACGACTTCGAGGTTTCCCCATCGGTCCAGGTGGCGATCGATGGCGACCTGGAGGCAGCCAGGAACATGGTCAGGATGGGACTCGTCCTCTACTTCGGCGGGATGGGCAGCCGCAAGACGAACTTCTACGTCGACCTCGCCCACCGGTTCGGGTTCGGCGAGGTCGCAGACGAGGTCCAGGAGCTCTTTCAGGCAGGCGATAAGGAAAAGGCGTTCCAGGCCGTTCCGGATGAGGTCGTCAACGCAGTCTCGCTGATCGGTTCCGAGGACGAGGTAGCAGAGCGCCTGAAGGCCTTTACCGCCAAGGGCGTCGACCGCCTGATCGCCACCCCCATCGACGTGGACCACGAGGCACGGACCCACACGGTCGAGAGGCTCGCGGCCATTGCCGGCTGACCCGGGGGCCTGAGGTTCATGGAGGAGAAGGACTTCCGGTGAAGGTCGGCGTGACGAAGGAGGCCTCCGAGCGCGAACGCCGGGTCGCCCTGGTCCCGGACTCGGTTCGTTCCCTGACCGATCGGGAAGGCGTCGAAGTCCTGGTCGAGTCGGGAGCCGGCGATGCCGCCGGGTTCCCGGACAGCGCCTACGCCGATGCCGGGGCCACGGTCACCTCGCGCGATGATGCGGCAGGAGCGGACGTCCTGCTCGCGGTTTCCAGGCCCTCAGGGGAGGAAATCGGTGGAATGAAGTCTGGCCAGGTCCTGATCGCCCACCTCGACCCCTGGACCAGCAGCGAGACCAACAATGCCCTTGCGGGCGCCGGTGTGACCGCATTTGCGATGGAGGCGATCCCGCGGACGACCCGTGCCCAGGCGATGGACTCGCTTTCGTCCCAGGCTGCTGCTGCGGGTTACGCGGCGACCCTGCTTGCGGCTCGGGAGTCGGGCCGGTTCTGGGGGATGTTGACCACTGCGGCGGGGACGATCCGCCCGGCCAAGGTCCTCGTCCTCGGGGCCGGGGTGGCCGGTCTCCAGGCGATCGCGACGGCGAAGCGCCTCGGGGCGATCGTCACCGGGTTCGACATCCGCAGGGCTGCCTGGGAGCAGATCGCCTCGCTGGGTGGCCGCCCGCTGGAACTCGACTTCATCCCGGACGCCGAAGGAGAGGGCGGTTACGCACGGCCCCTGACCGACGAGGAGAACGAACAGGTCCGGGAAGCGATCGGGGAGAACGCAGCCGGGCAGGACGTGGTCATCACCACGGCAGCGATCCCGGGCAGGCCGGCCCCGCTGCTGATCACCGCGAAGGCGGTCGAGGGAATGGCTCCGGGATCGGTGATCGTCGACCTGGCCGCCGAGACAGGCGGGAACTGCGAGGTGACCGAACCGGGCGAGACCGTCGTGGTGGACGGGGTCAAGGTGATCGGTCCACTCGACCTTCCGGCCGAGCTTCCGGGCCATGCCTCCCAGCTCTACTCGAAGAACCTCGAAAACCTGCTCGACCTGATGGTCGGAGAAGACGGATCGCTCGAGATCGACTTCGGTGACGACATCCTCGATGCCGCCTGCATCGCCAGGGATGGCGAGATTCGAGGGGAGAGGACGGCCCGCTGATGGACCTGGTGACCGAGATAACGATCCTCGTGCTCGCCGCATTCGTCGGCTTCGAAGTCATCTCGAAGGTCCCGACGACCCTCCATACCCCGCTGATGTCCCAGACCAACGCGATCCATGGGATCGTCGTCCTCGGGGGGCTGATCGTGGTCGGCTTCGCCGATGCCCCGCTCGACTACATCATCGGGTTCATCGCAATCGTCTTCGGGACGATCAACATCGTTGGCGGGTTCATGGTCACCGACCGGATGCTCGAGATGTTCGGCGGGAGGAAGAAGAAGCCGGAGGAAGAGGAATCTCCGGATGGGGAGGAGTCGGGATGAGCGCCCCTGCCTTCGCCGCCCTGGCACCGGATTCGGCCCCCGTCGGACTGCTCTACATCCTCAGTTTCTCCCTGTTCATCTACGGGATCAGGCTGGGGACCCATCCGACCACCGCTCGTCGGGGCAACGGGATCGCGGCAGTCGGGATGGCGATCGCAGTCGCAACCACCCTGGCCCTCCAGGGGATCGGCAACTGGGGGATCATCATCGGCGGACTGGTGGTCGGCACGGTGATCGGCGTGGTCGCCTCACGCCGGGTCCAGATGACCGAGATGCCCCAGATGGTCGCCCTCTACAACGGCCTGGGGGGAGGGGCGATCGCCCTGATCGCCTGGGCCGAGTACCGCCACTGGATCGTCGAGGGCTTCGCCGTGCCCGCGGACGAGATGGTCCCGACCCTGCTGGCGATGGTGGTCGGC
>CAITDZ010000092.1 GCA_903891285.1 uncultured Solirubrobacterales bacterium | reverse complement strand
TATCCGTATGCACCGGTGGCGGGGATCACGAGGACGTCGCCGACCGCCGGGTCGGGCAGCGACACGTCCTGGATCAGGATATCCCCGGACTCACAGTGGGATCCGGCGACGGTGACCTCGGTATTGGGCTCCCGCTCCGGCCTGTCGGCCAGTACCGCCTCGTACCTGGCGTCGTAGAGCATCGGCCGCAGGTTGTCGGACATCCCACCGTCCACCGCTACGTAGGTCCTCACCCCCGGGATCCGCTTCACGGTGCCGATCGTGTACACGGTCAGCCCGGCAGTCCCGACCAAGGACCGGCCCGGCTCGACCTGAATCCTGACTCCACCACCGAAGCACCGCTTGGCCGCCTCGACCTTGAGTTCGACGTACTCCTCGATTTCCGGGGGATCGTCTTCGCTCAAGTAGGAAATCCCGAGTCCGCCGCCGAGGTTGACCACCTGACACCAGTCACCGGCGATCGTGGCCAGGGCCTCGACCGCGAGGCGGAACGGTTCGATCGCGAAGATCTGGGAGCCGATGTGGCAGTGGAGGCCAACCAGCTCCAGCCGGTCCGATCCGAGCACCCGGTCGATCGCAGCCTCGGCCGAGCCGTCCTCGAGTCCGAAACCGAACTTCGAATCGATCTGGCCCGTCTGTATGTAGTCGTGGGTCGAGGGCTCGATCCCGGGGGTGACCCTGACCATCGCGTCGACCTTACGGTCGAGGATGCGTTCGCACCGCTCGATCTCATCGAAGGAGTCGACGATCAGGGTTCCGACACCGCTGCGGTCTGCCAGCTCCAGCTCCTCGTCGGTCTTGTTGTTCCCGTGCATGTAGATCCGCTGCGGGTCGTAGCCGGCAGCCAGGGCCATGGTCAGCTCTCCACCCGAGGCGACGTCCACCGACAGCCCCTCCTCGGCGAACAGCCGGTAGGCCGCAGTGACCGGAAGTGCCTTGCTTGCGAAAAGGACCTCGAAGCGGTCGGAGCGGGCCGAGAACGCCTCCAAGTAGGCGCGGGCCCGACTTCTCATCTCGGAGACCGAGAATAGGTAGGCGGGGGTACCGAATTCGGCCGCTATCTCGACCAGGTCGCAGCCGTCGACCACGAGGTGACCCTCATCGTTGGTGGAAGTCGCGGCGGGGAACGGCATTCCGGCCATTCTTACGGGTCGGGACCGGCGATACCCTTTCTCGAAGTGCAGGGAACTCGGCAACCGATCAATGCCCCACCAGGCCAGCAGGCAAAGCAGGCGACGCCCTGGATCGGCCTGGCGATCGTCGGCCTGCTCTTCCTCCTGCTGGTGGTGCTCGCCGCCTACCTGCTGCTCGGCATCGGTCGGGACGATGGCGGTGACGGTTCGGGGGCCGGAGGGGCCCCGGGCGTGGCGGTGACCAAGGTCCAGGAAGGGCGGGTGCTCGGGTTCCCGGTGGCCGCGACCCGCAACACCACCCGGATACCGGCCGGGGATCCGGTCGAGGCCTCACTGGCCTCGCTGCTTGCCTCCTACCCTTCGGTCGGGCCGGGCACCGCACCCAAGGCCCTCGCGGTCGCCTCGTCCGAGGAATGGCAGGCCGCCGCAGCGGCTGCCGCCCTGAGCGCCGAACCGGTCGGTGCGCCCCTGCTGCTGGCCCCGTCGGGGCGACTCTCTGCCGAGGGTTCTGAACTGCTCGCGACGCTCGACCCGCAGGGTGCCCCGACCACCGGCGAGGCCCAGGTCTTCGCCGTCGGCAAGGTCGCTCCACCTTCCGGATTCAAGGTCGAGAAGGTCCCTGGCGACTCGGCCGCGGAGACGGCCGCCACCCTGGCCGGAGAGCTGGCCGGACTGAACGGTGGCCCGCCCGACGCATTCCTCGTGATCTCTGACGAAGACCCGGCATACGGGGCGCCGGCAGCAACCTGGGCGGCTCGCTCGGGCGACCCGATCCTGTTCACTGGCAGGGATTCACTCCCGGCAGTGACGAAGAGGGTCCTGACGAAGAAGGCGAACCGCGAAGTACCGGTATTCGTCCTCGGACCCCCTTCGGCCGTTTCGCCGGAGGTCGTGAAGGAGATCGGAAAGGCAGCGGCAACGGTGGAACGACTTCCAGGCGATGACCCGACCTCCGCCGCGCTCGAACTGGTCCGGTTCTCGAGCGGCACCTTCGGCTGGAATCTGAACGATCCCGGGCACGGCTACACGATCATCCGCTCCGACCGTCCGATGGACGGGATCGCGGCGACCCCCCTCTCGACCGGGGGAACCTGGCCCGCCCTGCTGATGACCGATGACCCGGATGCCCTTCCCGAGGACGTCCTCCAGTACCTTCTGGACGTGCAGCCCGGCTACTCGACCGACCCGACCCGCGCCCTCTACAACCACGTCTGGATCATCGGCGACGAGTCGATCATCGGACTGGACCAGCAGGCCGAGATCGACCGCGCAGCAGAGCTGGTCGAAGTCGGGGCATCCGACGGGGTGGCTGGATGAGCGAGACCGAGCATCTGGGCGTCCTGGGCCAGGGGCGCCCGATCACGGCCGAGGAAATACGCGAGCTGACCGGCGCCGCAACCCCCCACTTCGCCCTCCAGCTGAGGAACCGGGTTGCCCGCCTGATCGAAGGACTGCCGGAGGGCGATCCCGCCCGAGCCGAGGGCGAGCGTCAGATCGCCCGACTGGAAGAACTGGCCGACCTGACCACCCAGGCAGAGGCGACCGGCGACTCGCCCTGACCTGGGCGGCCCTGGTCTTCCCCCCTTCTGGTGAGTGCGACCGTGATCCCTGGGGATACCGGAGCTCGATCCCCGGCAGATCTGAGCTTCAAGTCCCTCGGATCGGAAATCCGAGTCCTGATCGATCCTCCCGAGGACTCGACAGTCCCAGCTCCCGAAGCTGCCGCGCAGGACGTTCGGGAGTTCATCGAGCGCTTCGACCGGACCCTCTCGCGCTTCAGGGAGGACAGTGAGCTGACCGCCTTCAACACGGACCCTCGGGAGACCGTTCCGGCGTCCGGC
>CAITDZ010000091.1 GCA_903891285.1 uncultured Solirubrobacterales bacterium | reverse complement strand
GGTGAGGGTGAGGAGGTCGTCTTCCCCCTCTCTCAGGGTCACGCAGTAGAGCTTCCCGACCTTGAGCCTCTCGACTGGAACTTCCCGCGGGAGGGTCGCCTCCACCGTCCCGGTCAGGACACCGTTGCTGTCGGCTGAAAACTGGGCCTTCCGGGTGACCGGGTCGAGCGCCTCGAGCTTCCCGGTCAACTCGACCGCCGTTCCCTCGTAGAAGTTGACCTCGAGTTCGAGGATCCTTGCCTCGGGAATAGGAAGGGCGGGTTCGGTCGGATCGGAGCCCTCTGCGGGTGGAGTAGTTGCAGGGGGTTCAACAGGAGTGAGGGAGATCTTCCCCTCAGCTGTCGCTGCAATCCGAAGATCCGGACCCGCGTTCGCCATCACTGCCCGACCGTCGAGACCGAGGGAGACCCCCTTGCTCGAGACGACCACGATCCCGGCCTGGACATCGAGGTAGCTGATCACTCCCCGGATCTCGGCTTCGCTCTTCCGGCCGGTGACCTTACGAGTCGAAGCCTCGAGGAAGGTGCCGTTGAGCAGGGGAGTGATTCTGGTCTTGACCTGATCACCGACTTCGGGCGCAGTCTTGGTGAAGACCGAGAATAGGTTGCCGTATTCGTCAGAGACTGCATAGGACTTGCCCGTGACCGAAACCGAGACCACTGTCGCAGTCAGCGGCAGGCTGTCCTCGTCCCCGGAGGAACTGCCGCCACCTCCTCCGGACCCACCCGGCACGGGTTGTGACGGGGTCGTCTCGAGGGGAACCGGGGTTGGGGCAGGGCTCGTCGTCGGTGCTGCCGCGACCTGGGTCGCCGAGCCGCCAACAGCCCCGGTGGAGGCCGTAACCGCACCTCCTCCGGACGCACCGGCGGGCGCGCCGAGCTCGGGGAGTGGGGCCTCGCTTTCCGTCCCCCCGGCACTCACCCCTGCGAACGGTGCCGTAATTGCAGGCATGAAGATGCTGGAGTTGATGCCCGGGCCGACGGCCAGTCCTACGGCCAGTCCGACAGCGAGGGTCGAGAGAGCCGCTGCTGCCAGCTCCTCGTGGGTCGGGACCGCGATCCGAACGGGAAACCTCAGGCCGCGCAGGTCGGTCCCGATCCCGCCAAGCGCTTCCCAGAGACGATTCATCGGATCGGGTAAGTGATCAACGGGGGGCGCCTGGAGGGATGTCGCCACCCTCCCCAGTGAAGGGATCCTCAGCAGCTCCCGGCCGCGGGCTGTCCAGGTCCATCTCCACGAAGGCGTCACGCACCGGACCGCCCGGGTCGAACCCGGGATCGGGAGCATCGCCAGGCAGCGGGGAGTCGGGGTCGATCACGGTCCCGTGGGGATGGGGGTCGGCATCCCCTGAAGGTTCCCCGGGGAATCCCTGACTGGCGGCTCCCGGCACGGTGGACCCAGGGACGAAACCCTGATCCCGGTGGCCCCTGCCCTGTCCGTTGGTCGATTGGGGCGAGAGCGGTGTCGAGGCGACCCGACTGGTCACGTCGTTTCCGGTCGCGTGGATGTTCCTGCCACACCGCCAGCAGTAAACG
>CAITDZ010000090.1 GCA_903891285.1 uncultured Solirubrobacterales bacterium | reverse complement strand
GAAGGGTTGGTAGAGCTCAGGCCGGGAGTCGAACCGGTCACCTTCCCGGACCTGGGCCATTACCCCCAGGTCGAAGATCCGGATCGCTTCTCCGAGGCCCTGGTCGCCGCCCGGGCCAGCCGGGCGGAAACGGCTTGATGATCGGTATACTGCCGCGCTTCCAAGCACCTCCGGGCCGGTCCGAGAAGGGTCCAAGAAGGTCGCAAATAGCGGAAAAACTTGGGTCCACCGGGCCCGAAAGGCGCTGCAAACGAGATGAGTCGGCAGGCAGAGATAACCCCCGATGGCCTCAAGAAGCTCGAGGAGGAGTTGGAGCACCTGACCACGGTTCGGCGGCGCGAGGTCTCCGAGCGAATCAAGGAGGCCCGCGACTTCGGCGACATCTCCGAGAACGCCGAGTACGACGACGCAAAGAACGAGCAGGCCCAGCTGGAGGCCCAGATCGCCCAGCTCGAGGAACGGATCAGGCGCTCGGTGGTGGTCGAGGAGCCCGGCGAGAAGACCGGCGAGGTCGTTTTCGGGTCGGTCGTCCACATCAAGGACCAGAAGACCGGCGAGTCGAAGAAGTTCCAGATCGTCGGCTCGACCGAAGCCGACCTCACCGAGGGGAAGCTCTCGAGCGAGTCCCCGATCGGCTCCGCGCTCCTGGGTGGCAAGGTGAACCAGATCGTCTCGGTCCCGGCCCAGAAGGGCCGACCCCGCAAGTACAAGATCACGAAGATCGACGCAGCCTGAGGCTCCCGGACTGCCGGAGATGAGCGAGCCAGAGGCCAAAGACCTCCTGGCTGAGCGCCGGGAGAAGCTGAACCGCCTGAGGGAGGCGGGCACCGACCCCTTCCCCCATGACTTTCCCGACCGGGAAGAGATCGGCACGGTCGTGGAGGCCCACGGTGGACTCGGCGCCGGTGAGGAGACCGATCAGGACCACACGGTCGCGGGGAGGGTCGTCGGCAAGCGCGGCCATGGCAAGGTCGTTTTCCTCGACCTGCGCGACCAGACAGGGACGATCCAGGTCCTGGCCGGCTCCGACCGGCTTCCCGAGGAGACCTTCGAGGCCCTTGACCTGGTCGACCTCGGTGATTTCGTCGGGGCGACGGGCAGGGCCCTGGCGACCAAGCGCGGGGAGCTTTCGCTCGAGGCATCGGACTGGCGGATGCTCGCCAAGTCGCTAAGGCCCCCGCCCGACAAGTTCCACGGACTCGAAGACGTCGAGACCCGCCACCGCAGGCGCGAGCTCGACCTGATCGCCAACGAGGCAACCCGCGAGGTCTTCAGGGTGAGGACCAGGACGATCGCCGAGATCCGCCGTCAGCTCGACGAGCGCGGGTTCTTCGAGGTCGAGACGCCCGTCCTGCAGCCCCTCTACGGAGGCGCGCTGGCCCGACCCTTCACCACCCACCACAACGCCCTGGATCGCGAGTTCTACCTCCGGATCGCCACCGAGCTCTACCTCAAACGGTGTGTGGTCGGTGGGATCGAGAAGGTCTACGAGATCGGCAAGGACTTCCGAAACGAAGGGGTATCCCCCAAGCACAACCCCGAGTTCACCCGGCTCGAGTGGTACGAGGCCTACGCCGACTACGAGAAGACGGCAGTCGATCTCGAGGACCTGGTGGCGGGGGTGGCCGAAGCCGTACTCGGAACGACGGTGGTCGAGCGGGACGGAGAGTCGATCGACCTCGCCCCACCATGGGAACGGGTGACCTTGAGGGACGCGATCTGCGAGGTCACCGGAATCGATATCGAGAAGGAGCGCTCGCTGAAGGGACTCGCCGGTGCGATCGGGGTCGAGCCGGAAGCCGGGATCGGCTGGGGGAAGCTGGTGGACGATCTTTTCTCCAAGCGGGTCGAGCCGACCTTCGTCCGACCGACTTTCGTAACGGACTACCCCGTGGAGCTTTCACCGTTCGCCAAGGACCACCGCTCGAAGGAAGGAGTGGTCGAGCG
>CAITDZ010000089.1 GCA_903891285.1 uncultured Solirubrobacterales bacterium | reverse complement strand
TCTCCCCCGTATCCCTATCCGGCACTGGCACCGGGAACGGCATTTTCCGGGGCGAACATGGAGTGCCTGGCCCCGGACCCTCCCGGAAACCTCTACTCGCCGGTTCTCCCCGATAGGACACCGTCCAACTAGGAACTGAATCGGGGTAGCGGTCGGGCCGAAGGGCCCGACCGCGGCGTTCCCACCCCGGGGCTTCGGCCAGTCGGAAGCCATGAGGCTCAATCGGGCCGAAGCCTGGGCACGACAGGCAGCCGAGAGGAGAAGGGGTCTCAACCCTGACCCGAAGCCGGTTTGGCGGGCAGCCCTCTAGTCGAGGGTCCGGGTTATGGAGAGTCTTACCTGAGGCGGGCCGGGATCGACAGGAGACCGTTCCTGAAGGGTGCGCACGGTCCGCTGGTCCATCCCGAATTCGAGCCGGGGCAGCGACTCTCGCTGGTTACCTTCTTCAGCGAGAGAACCTTCGCCTTCCTTGCCCAGACGAAGCTCCCTCCCCCTCCGAAGAATCGCTTCGTTCGCTGGTAACGGAGCCTGTACTTCTCCCTGGTCGGACCGCAACAAGACTGGTACGCGCTGCTTTCCTCATACTGCCGTGCTGTCAGGGTGATGTTTATCCGGCAGATGCTGGTCGTCCTTCCAGACCCCTTGCAGGTCTGCCCGTAGCCGGGTCGGATCCTCTCGAAGTTGATGTTCCAGTCGTAGGTCCAGACCGAGGAGGCCGGAAGGTCGGCGACCGGTCGGGAGGGAAGCCTGACTCGGCAACAACCGACTTTCTCGAGCGGGATGCTGCCGAAGGAGAGGTCGCCCTCGATGAACCCGCTCGCCTGCGGCGAACGGATCGGCTCGGGCATCAGGCGGTGGACGAATCGCGCCACATTCGTCTCGTAGGGCTCGAGGTCATGCGATCTGGATTCCTTGGCGGCGATACCGGAAGAGCCCTCCGCACTCGCCGAAATGGCACCCGAAAGAGCCAGAACCAACGCCCCCGCCAAGATAGCTCCCCGTTTCATCGGCGCGAGTGTACCAAGCAGGTCCGAGTCCGCCCCGAATCCGGCTAGCCGGCCGGAGCCGGGTTCGGGTCCTTGTCGTCGGAGAGGACCTTGGTCAGGAGTACCCCGACCACTATGAAGGCGATGCTGAGCCACTCGGGGGCACCGCCCATGAACAGGGTGAGCACCCCGATTACGGTTATCCAGGGGGTGAAGGTGGCAAGGAGCTCCCGGGTCCCCGGGGCGGTCTCCTCCCGGCCCTCACGGACGGCCTCGAGCTTGGCCGGGTACCAGATCGTGAACTGGGCGGCCATGATCATCGGCAAGGTCTGGATGATCCAGCCGGTCCAGATGTTGTTCGAGTTGTCGAGGACGGCGTCGCCGAAGAGGCCCGAGGCGGCTTCTATCCCGAAGGCGACCACCCAGACCCAGGAGATCAGGTAGTTGACCCGGAGGAACTCGGGTGTGCCCCAGATCTCCTCAGGCACGTCCTCCTTGGCGTACTGGAGGGTGAACGGCTGGCGGACGAGGATCGAGCCGAGGGCGATCACGACCAGGGCGATGTTGGCGACCTCTCCGCCCCAGAGCTCGAGCCAGCTCAGGGTGCCGGCCGAGGCGAAGGCGACCACGATCGCCAGGGCTCCGAAGTAGACGACATCGGCGAACTCGAGCATCTTCGGCGAGTAGCCCCGGAGCCAGTTGATGATCAGGACGATCAGGGCTATCCCGAGGGCGACTGCTGCCGATAACTCGAGCCTTCCCTTGCCTTCGACGATCGAGTAGACGATCCACGGCGAAAGGCCGACCAGCGGGTTCCCCATGATCGCGTCGAGGATCGAGCGCCCCTTACCCTTGCTCGCTGCTGCCTGCTCCACCGGCCTCTCCCTTCGTCGCTGGACCGGTGGTTAGAGCCACCGGGTTCGGGAGAGCATTATGGATTGCCCTGCGGCCGTCAAACGAAACGGTCGTGGGCGACCCGGTCCCTAACCTAGTTCGAGGTCCAACCACCGTGTCCTATCCAGGCGACAACCCCCTCTCCGACCAACGCTACCGGAGGCTTTTCTCGGCCCAGGTCCTCTCCCTTGTCGGCACCGGCGCCGGGACGGTAGCCCTCGGACTGCTTGCCTTCCAGCTGGCCGGGGCCGATGCGGGTCTCGTCCTCGGGATCGCCTTCGCCCTGAAGATGGTCGCCTACGTCTTTCTCGCCCCCCTGGCTGCCGGGTTCTTCTCCCGAACCGACCGCAAGCGACTGATGGTCGGCCTGGACCTGATCCGGGCGGTGATCGTCGTCCTGATCCCGTTCGTCACCGAGGTCTGGCAGGTCTTCGTGCTGGTCTTCGCGCTCAGCGCCTTCTCGGCGGGCTTCACCCCGACCTTCCAGGCGGTGATCCCCGACGTACTCGAGGACGAGCCGACCTACACCCGGGCCCTCTCGCTCTCCCGAATCGCCTACGAGCTGGAGAACCTGGGTAGCCCCCTGATCGCCGCACTCCTCCTGACCTTCACCGGGTTCGACTCGCTCTTCGCACTGAACGCCCTGACCTTCCTCGCATCGGCGCTCCTGATCGTCCGAACCGCAGTCCCTTCGAGGGAGGGTCCGGAAGGAGGGGGCCGCAACTGGAAGCTGACCACTGCCGGACTGAGGCTGTTCCGGACCCGACCGGCCC
>CAITDZ010000088.1 GCA_903891285.1 uncultured Solirubrobacterales bacterium | reverse complement strand
GGTCTGGCTCTCGCCCGGAACCATTCCGACCGGCCTGGGACAGCTCCGACTGAGTTGGTATTTCCTCTTCAACCAGTTCGGGATCGCGGAGAACCGGTTCGACGGACTCGTCCGGCACCTCTGGCGGACCTGGTCGCCCGGTTACGACGGCTCGGCCGACGTCGGGTTGCTGCTCTCGTCGCTCGATGGCCCGGGGAGGAGACGGGCTTCGCTCGAGTACTACCGGGACAACCTGAGACACGGAATCGGCTACCTGGCCGGACTGAAACCGGTCGCCCCCACCCTCTACCTCCACGGGAGCGATGACGGATGCGGCCGGATTGGCCTGGCCCGAGTCGGGGCGGGCCTGATGGCCGAAGGGAGCCGATTCGAGGAACTCGAGGGGGCCGGACACTTCCTCAACCTGGAGCGACCGGGGCAAGTCGCCGACCTTGTACTCGACTGGATCGGCTCGCCACAAGGGCGACCGGCTCAGGGGGCGTAGCGGGCCAGCGGCGCGCCCGAGCCTTCCGGCAGGACCGAGTAACCGGTGCACCAGGGGTCAGCGGCGACCGCCTCGTCCTGGAAGAAGGAGATCTGGGGTTCGTAGAGCCTCCGGGCCGGTTCGCCGGCAAGGGCTGCCTCGACCCCGGAATCGGAGACGTAGGCAAGGACCTCCGGGTAGGTCTTGACCAGGACGGTCTGGCCGTCGGGGCAGACGTCTGCCCCGACCACCCCTCCGGTCGCCAGGTCTCCGACCCGTTCGAGGGTCACCGTCTCCCCCTCGAAGCGCGGGGCCGACGCCCTGTAGACCCTCGAACGCGCCTCCCTTTTGGTGATTACGTAGATGTCACCGTTCGAAGGGTCGACCAGCATCGCCTCGGCATCCCTCGGCCCGTCGGGGTAGACCAGGTCGACGATCTCGGGAATCACCGGCGGCAGTGAACCCCCGCGGGCGAGTCCCCTGAGGTCGGGCTCCGGTATCCGGTAGACCGAGATCGAAGTCCTCGACCCACCGTTGTCGCCGATCTCGCCGATGTAGATCGAACGTCCAGCCCGATCCGGGCCGAGGGCGATGTCCTCCCAGTCCCGGTTGACGACACCTGCAACCGGCTGGGTGGCAACCACCGTCCCGTCGTCGGCAAGCACATAGATGGCAGCCTCCCCACCACTGTCGTCGTGGGTGTAGAAGGTGCCGGGGTCGGTCCGGCTCTCGACCAGGCCGGAGGCCTCGCTCACCGGTTCGCCCACCGAACCGAGCTGGATCCGGCGCGACGGCTCGGCCCGGTACCGGTCACCCTCGATCCTCCGGACGAGTCGCTTCCGGTCCGGGCCCCGCCTGGCCTCGAGGGCCAGGGTGAGCGAGGTGCCCTCGACCAGCCTGCAGTAGGGAAGCAGGAGGTCCGAGGCGGGAGAGAGCGGAATACGCAGGGTCACCCGGCCTCCCGAGGGCCGGGTCCCGACCCTGCCGGTCGCGATCCTCCTGCCCTCCCTGACCAGGGACGCCTGGGCCAGGATTCGCCTCGCCTTGCCCGGGGCGACCCTCGCTACCACGGTGGGAGCGCCCGACGGGCAGTCGAGCGAGGTCCAGAGGAGGCGGGGCTTGGCGAGTCGCTCCCCCGCTTCGGCACCCCCATCCCGGGCCACGCCCGCGAGTGCGGCGACCACGGTCAGCACCACCGCAAGCCCGACCAGGCTTCCCCCGATCAGGAGGACCCGATGATTGTCCTTCCTCGAGGCCATCTGCGGAGGGTAGCCGTGCGATCCGCCGGCCCCACGAAAGGCCGGGGGAATCGGGGCGACTGGATTTGAACCAGCGACCTTTCGACCCCCAGTCGAATGCGCTACCAGACTGCGCCACGCCCCGTGCGGCCTGCGACTCTACCGGGAGGTTCCGGGCCCCGCCCACCGGAAAGCGGGTGACGGGAATCGAACCCGCTCTAGGAGCTTGGAAGGCTCCTGTGCAACCAGTACACCTCACCCGCGGGGAAAATCGCCCTCCGATTATAGGTCCGACCCGGAACGTCTCAGGGTGGCCAGGGCCGAGCGGGGCAACTAGGACTCGAACCTAGAATCGCCGGTTTTGGAGACCGGTGCCTTATCCAGTTTGGCCATTGCCCCGAGGGGGCGATTCTAGAGCGTGGGGTCAGGCAGGAACGCCGCCGGGCGCCCTGGAGTCGACCCTCGTCTCGATCCAATCGAGCAACGCATCGGCCACCTCGTCCCGACTGCCGTCGAGCATCAGGTCGTGACCCGTCCCGGGGAACTCGACCAGCTCGGCCGAGAGGCGACGGGCCGTATCCCTCACGTCGCCGGCAGGGACGAGGGCATCGTCGGGCGCACCGAGCACCAGCACCGGGGGGTCGCCCCTGGGCGGGCCGGGAACCCGGTGGAGCAGGACCTGCATCTGGGCGACCGGGGACTCCTTGCCACACATCGCCGACCAGCCCTCGGCCTCGTCCGGGGACAGCTCGCGAAACAGGTACTCGGGTCGCATCGGCAGCGAACCCCCGAGGGAGATCTTGACGAAGTCTGCGGGGTTGGAGGTGGCGATCCGGAAGAGGGTCCCCACGCCGGGCCGCGCCGGAATCGTAGCCACGAGGACGATCCCGGCGGCCGGGTAACGTTCCGCAGCCTTCTGGACGACCAGTCCGCCGAGGCTGTGACCGACCAGCACCGGGGGCCCGGGAAGCGAAGCGGCAGTCCGGATGACGTCGTCGGCATAGGTAGAGAGTCGACCGGTAAGGAGCGATCCGGGGCTGCCGCCGTGCCCGCGGAGCGAGACCGCGAAGGCATGGTGGCCCTTGCGGGCGGCAGCCTCCATCCAGTCCCGCCAGCACCACGCACCATGGGAGGCTCCATGGACGAAGAGGATCGGCGGACCGGAAGCTTCGCCCCCGAGCGGCTTCGCTTCGAGGAGCTCGAGGCCCGAGTAAGAAGACCTTCCGCCGACTATCTCGATCGGTTCCGTGGCAGTGGCTTCGGCCATGGGGGCATCCTAACCCGCACCCAATGCCCCGGTCTCCCCCCGGGGGAGGACGTCCGGACGGACGCTTGCTCAGGCATCGAACCCGAGAGTCGGGGTCCGGCCGGGTGACGCGACCGTGGGTCGCGGCCTGTACTCTCCCGACTGCTTTGCGAACCGCCAATGCCTTTCGACCCGTCAGGCAACCCGCTATCCAAGGAGTAGATGAATGATGTCTCGCCGCAGTCGTCTCGCAGGAACAGCAGCCGTCCTCAGCCTCGTGGCCCTCTTCGTGGCACCCGCCGCCCAGGCCTCACCCCGAGAGGACGCAGGACCCCGGGCAAAGTCGGCGACTACGAGAGCGCTCGACCTGATGCCCAAGAAGATCAAGGCGGGCCTCGACATCCGCTTCGCCTTCCGCCGCTACGCCCTCTGCGCTGCGAGCAACATCACGCCGAGTTCCAGGATGACCATCATCAACGGGAAGAAGTACAGGGTCGGTACCGGGATCTGTCCGATCCTCAAGGGCTGGACGGTCTACAACGAAACGCTCCAGGGCACGAAGCCGACCGTGGACGGACCCTCGACGATCTGGTCGAGCTTCGGAACCCCGGCCTCCTTCCCCCAGTACAGCCCCGAGACCGGCTGGACCGTGGCTCCCGGGACGATCCGCTCGCAGGTCCTCGGCACTGACGGCAACGAGGGGATGGCCAACTTCTGGGGCTTCCCCTGCGTCGACTCGAAGCCGGTGAACATCCAGGGGAAGGAGTACCCGATGGCGACCTGTGCGGGGCCGCTGATGGAGAACATCACCAATACCCCTGTGTCCCTCGGTGAGACGGCATTCACCAACGCTCCCACCTCCGCCACCAGGCCGGTCGGTCTCGCCCTGGTGACCCGCGGCCGACTGGTCGGGATGGAACCCTTCTTCCTGACCCCGTTCAAGACCGAATAGCCGACGCTGGCGGGAGGCAGCTCCGGATCGGCCAGGGTGGCCGGTCCGGAATGCGTCCCGACCTTCGGCCGCTCGAAGGCCTCCTCGGACGGTCTGCCCGATGCGGACGAGAGGAGTCGAACCTCCACACCCTTTCGGGTACCAGGACCTAAACCTGGCGCGTCTACCAGTTCCGCCACGTCCGCTGGGCGCCGCCGAAAGCCAGGACCGGGTCTGACCGACCCCGGCGCAGGTCCGCGAGTGATTGTATGGTCGCCGGGATGACCGTAGGGGAAGCCCGGCCGGGCTACGAACTCTGGCACCCGAACCGGGAGAAGCCAGCCTCCCTCACGGTGAGATTCCTGATCGTGATCCTGCTGGTCGCAGCGGCACTGCTGATGGTGATAGTCGCCCTGGGTGGCTGGTCGATCCTCAAGGGGGGCTCGACCTGGGGGGTGATCTCCATCCTTTTGGCCGGCCTCTACTGCCTGCTGGCCTACCTGATCTGGAGGTGGAGCCGAGGCGCCCTGGCCCTTGGAACGGCCGTCTCGGTGCTCCTGCTGGTCCTTTTCTCGGTTGGGGTCGGGTCCTGGTTCGCCCGAAACAAGCCCGACTTCACCGAGGCGGCGCTGCCCAGTGAGCTCCTCGGGCTGATCGTCGTGATCCTGATCCCCCTGCAAGCCGCGATCACGATCGCCACCGCGATCGGGTTCCGGCAGGACTGGTACGTCGAGGAGGAGCGTCCGCTCAGGGATGGCGGGAACCCGGGTTCGACCGGCGAGCCCCTCGCCGCTGAATGACCAGGCCTGCCTGACGGTCATCCCGGCTTCCGGTAGCCCCGTAGACTCGGGCCGGGCCGAATCCGGCCGGCGGCGGTGGCGGAATTGGTATACGCGATGGACTCAAAATCCATTGCCCGAGAGGGCATGTGGGTTCGACTCCCACCCGCCGCATACGAAGGTCCGGAAGGCGGAGCGAACGAGTCAGGAACCACCACCGATCCATGTCAGAGCAATCCGAGAAAACTGCAGCCGAGGGTGACCCGCGGGATGGGAACCCCGACGACGAGGCCTTCACCGGGCCTCCCGCGAGCGAGGGGGAACGCCGTGCCGCCCTCCGCCTGGCGGAAGAGCTCGACCGACGGGGCCACCAGGTCAAGGTCGACCCGATCTCGGTACGGGTGGAGACCGGACTCGACACCGTTACCCATGTCGTCCTCGCCCTCGCCTCGGGGGTCCTCGGCCTCTTCCTTCCCCTGGTCGGTGCTGCGGGCTGCCTCGCAGTTGCCTTCTCGTTCTTCTCCGGGAGGTCGCTCGGATTCCCCCTGATCGGCCGCCTCCTGCCAAAGAGGGCAACCCAGAACGTGCTCTCGCCCGAACCCGGTCCGGCCTGGATCGGACTCGACGTGATCATCTGTGCGGGGTACGACGCGAACCGGCCCTATCCCTTCGCGAAGTTCCTCGAGCGGTTCTGGTCCGGGCGCCTGACCATCGACCGGATTGCGTTCTGGGGCGGAATGATTCCCCTGTTCGCCGTCCTGATGCTCCGGGTGACCGGGGTCGATGGAACGGCGATTGGGGTCGTCCAGCTGCTGGTCTCGATCGTCCTCCTCGGGGTGCTCGCCGCCGAGGCCGATCGAAGGCTGGTCGTCGACCGTTCCGGACCGGATTCCCGCCCGGCCGCAGCGATCGGCGTGATCGAGACGCTCGACGAGCTGGCCGTCGAGCAGGAAGACGGGCCGGCCGTGGGAGTCGCGCTATTCGGGGGTGAGAGCGCCTCGGCGGCAGGAGCCGAGGCGTTCCTCAGTGAAGTATCGGCAAGCAGGGAGGGCAGGCCCGCCCTGATCGCCCTGATCGACGGGGGACCGGGACCGGGAAGCAACTCCAACGGCCCTCTGGTGACGGCCCGGGAAGGTGACCTCTCTGTCATGCCGATGAACGACGAACTGGCAGGCCCCGGGGGCACCGGTCCGGGCCGGGCCATCCTCAGGCGACTCACCGCAGCCGGGGTGGCCCGCCGTCGAGGCCTTGTCGCGACCTCCGTGGTCGGCTCGGGTGACGAGGCGATCGACCTCGTGCTCGAGATCGTCTACAGGGCGACCGCCGAGGAGACCCTGCCTTGACCGGCTCCCCCGGGCCCGTCTGGTCGCCCTCACCCGAAACGATCGAGAGTTCTTCGCTCACCGCCTACAAGACCTGGCTCGAACGACGGACCGGCCTGGAGTTCTCCGACTACGAGTCCCTCTGGAGGTGGTCGGTCGAAGACATCGATGCCTTCTGGCTTTCGATCTGGGACTACTTCGAGGTGGCTCACTCCGGCCAGGTGGGTGACGTGACCGACGGCTCGCCGATGCCGGGTACCCGTTGGTTCGAGGGGACCGAGGTGAGTTTCGCCGAGCACATCTTCCGGGGGCGTGACCCCGAACGGGTCGCGATCCATGCAGCGAGCGAAGATCGGCCGGTCGTGGAAGTCACCTGGGGTGAGCTCGAAAGCAGGGTTGCCGGGGCTGCAGAGGGGCTCCAACGACTCGGGGTGGCGAAGGGGGATCGGGTGGTCGCCTACCTGCCCAACTCGATCGAGACGGTGGTCTCCTTCCTGGCAACGGCCTCGATCGGTGCGATCTGGTCGAGCTGCTCGCCCGAGTTCGGGACGGGAGCCGTCCGCGACCGCTTCGCCCAGGTCGAACCGGTCGTGCTGATTGCGGCCGACGGGTATCGCTACGGGGGCAGGGACTTCGACCGGCGAGAAGAGGTGGTCGAGGTGGCCGCTTCGATGCCCTCCCTCGAGCGGGTCGTAGTCGTACCGGGGCCCGGCTCGAGTGGCCAGCTGCCCGAGACAGGCAATGCGGTCGCCTGGAAAGAAAGCCTGGGCCTCCCACCGGAAGGTCCGCTCAGCTTCGAGCGAGTCCCCTTCTCGCACCCGCTCTGGGTCCTCTATTCGTCTGGCACGACGGGCCTGCCCAAGGCGATCGTCCAGGGACAGGGCGGAATCCTCCTCGAGCACCTGAAGAAGATGCACCTGCACCTCGATGCCGGGCCGGAGGACAGGATCTTCTGGTTCACGACGACCGGCTGGATGATGTGGAACTTCCTCGTCTCCTGCCTCCTGACCGGGGCCAGGATCGTCCTCTACGACGGGAGCCCTGGCTACCCGGACATGGGGGCCCTGTGGGACCTGGCGGCCGAAACCGGGGTGACCTGCTTCGGGACCTCGGCCGCCTTCATCTCGGCCTGCATGAAGGACGACCTCCATCCGGCCGAGGGCCGGGACCTCACCCGGCTGCGCTCGGTCGGCTCGACCGGTTCACCCCTCTCCCCCGAAGCCTTCGACTGGATCTACCGGGAACTGGGCGACGACGTCTGGCTGTTCTCGACCAGCGGCGGGACCGACCTCTGCACGGCCTTCGTAGGGGGAGTACCAACCCTCCCCGTCTTCCGGGGCGAGCTCCAGGGCCGGGCACTCGGGGCGGCGGTCGAAGCCTGGGACGAGGAGGGCAACCCGGTAGTCGGCGAGGTCGGGGAGCTCGTCCTGACCGAGCCGATGCCGTCGATGCCTCTGTTCCTCTGGGGAGACGAGGACGGAACTCGCCTCCGGGAGAGCTATTTCGACCACTACCCGGGCATCTGGCGCCACGGGGACTGGATCGAGCTGACCGAGAGGGGGACGGCGATCATCTACGGTCGCTCGGATTCGACGATCAACCGCGGCGGTATCCGGATGGGTACCAGCGAGATCTACCGGGTGGTGCTGGACCAGCCCGGCGTGTCCGACGCGCTGGTCGTCGACCTGCCCAAGGAAGGCACGGAGGGATGGATGATGCTCTTCGTGGTGCCCGAGGGTGACGATGACCCCTCTCCCGAGCTCGGGGAGCGCCTGAAGAAGGCGATCCGTGAACGATGCTCACCCCGGCACGTACCCGACGAGGTGGTCGCGATCGAAGAGGTCCCGAGGACGCTGAGCGGCAAGGTCCTGGAGGTGCCGGTCAAGAGGATCCTCACTGGGACCCCGCCTTCCGAAGCGGCGAGTCCCGACTCGCTCGCAAACCCGACCAGCCTCAATTTCTTCGCCGATCTAGCAGGGCGAGTCGGCTGACCAATACCCGTTCGCCTAACCCGGGCTGACCGGGTTGTGGCGTTCGGAGAAGTAGCGGTCCCGTCCTCCGGCGGCCTCGATCGCCCCGAACCTTCGGATCACTTCCCCACGCAACCCATCCGGATCGACGACGGAGTCGACGACCAGCTCGGAGGCCAGCTTCAAGAGGTCCACCCCTTCCCGGTACTCCTCGCGTTTCTCCTCGATGAACGCCTCCCTTTCGGGGCCTTCCGGTACCTCCTGGATCTGGTTGTAGAAGACGGCGTTGACGGCAGCCTGGGGTCCCATCACCGCGATCGAAGCATTCGGAAGGGCGATGCAGCAGTCGGGGTCGAAAGCCGGGCCGGCCATCGCGTAGAGGCCCGCCCCGTAAGCCTTCCTGACCACGACCGAGATCTTGGGGACGGTCGCCTCGGCCACGGCCGAGATCATCCCGGCCCCGTGACGGATGATTCCCTGCCTTTCGACCGCTGTCCCGATCATGAAGCCGGGCACGTCGGCGAGGAAGAGGAGGGGAATGTTGAAGGCATTGCAGGTCCGAATGAACCGGGCCGCCTTGTCGGAGGAGTCGACGAACAGGACCCCCCCTTTCTCAGCGGGCTGGCTCGCAACGATCCCGATCGCCTGGCCATCGAGCCGGGCCAGTGCGGTGATCAGCTCCCCCGCCCAGTCGGCCTGGACCTCCAGGAGCGAGTCGCCGTCCACCAGCACGTCGATCAGATCCCCCATATCGAACGGCACGTTCTCGTCTTCGGGGATGATTTCAGCGATCGGGCGATCCGATGACGGGGCGACCGGCTCGGCAGCCGGGGTCCGATCCCGCCAGCTGGTCGGCATGTAGGAGAGGTAGCGGCGACCGATCTCGATCGCGGCCTCGTCGCTCGGGGCGAGGAAGTGGCCGCAGCCCGAGACCGAAGTATGCATCGAGGCCCCTCCCATCTCCTCGAGGGTCACCTGTTCGCCGATCACCATCTCGGCCATCCTGGGAGAACCGAGGTACATCGAGGCATTCCCCTCCCGCATCACGACCACGTCACAGAAGGCCGGGATGTACGCACCCCCTGCAGCACTCGGCCCGAAGAGCAGGCAGATCTGGGGAACCCTGCCGGACATCCTCACCTGGTTGAAGAAGATCCGGCCAGCGCCGCGTCGACCCGGGAACATCTGGACCTGATCGGTGATCCTCGCCCCGGCCGAATCGACCAGGTACAGCATCGGTATCTCGAGCGCGAGTGCCCGCTCCTGGATCCGGAGTATCTTCTCGACCGTCCCGGGCCCCCAGGAGCCCGCCTTCACGGTCGGATCGTTGGCCATCAGGGCAACTGGGCGTCCGTCGACCGTTCCGATGCCGGTGACCACCCCGTCAGCACCGAGGCCCTCCGAGTCCCAGCGGGCGAGCAGGCCGTCCTCGGTGAACGAGTCCGGGTCGAGCAGTGCCTCCACCCTCTCGCGCACCGGGAGCTTTCCCTGGGACTCGGTCTTTTCGTGGTGGCGGGCCGGCCCGCCCGCGAGGGCGGCTTCGAGCGCCTGTTCGAAGTCGGGCTTGCCCAACCCTCAGCTGCCCGGGTCGACCGCGACGGGCGCATCGCCCGAGTAGTCGTAGAAGCCCCGACCTGACTTGACCCCGTAGTGACCGTCTGCGACGAGCTTCTGGAGTGTCGCCGGAGCCTCGAAACGGCTCTCACCGAAGGCCTCGTACATCACACCGGCAATCGAGGCGAGGGTGTCGAGGCCGACCACGTCGCAGAGCGTGAGCGGTCCCATCGGATGGCCCGCGCCTGCCTTCATCGCGATATCGATCTCCTCGACCGAACCGATTCCCTCTTCGTACCCGCGGATGCCGTCGAGCAGGTATGGGACCAGAAGCCGGTTGACGATGAAGCCCGGCTTGTCCTTCGTCTCGACCACGGTCTTGCCGAGGCTCTCCCCGAATCCGACCCCGACCTCCATCGTCCCGGTCTCGGTTTCGTCGGCCTCGATCACCTCGAGCAGCGGCATCCGCTGGACGGGATTGAAGAAGTGAAGCCCGAGGAAGCGGCCCGGCCTGCCAGTTGCCGCAGCCTGCTCGGCTACCGGGAGCGACGAGGTGTTGGTGGCAAAGCAGGCATCCTCCTTGACGATCTCGTCGAGCTCCTTCCAGAGCTCCAGCTTGGTCGGCAGGTCCTCGGTCACCGCCTCGATCACCAGGTCGCAATCCGCGAAGTCGCCGGTGTCGAGCGTCCCCTGGATCCGGCCCAGGATCGCGTCGGCATCGGCCTGGTCGACCTTGCCTTTCTCGACCCCCTTCGCGAGCTGCTTCTCGATCTTGCCGATCCCCTTGTCGAGCGCTTCCTGGGAGACCTCGCTGACCACCACCTCGTACCCGGCCTCGGCCGAGGCCTGGGCGATCCCGTGACCCATCAGGCCGCATCCAGCAACACCAACCTTCTCGAGCTCCATGTCGCTCCTTCCTTCGGTTTGGTCAGACGAGCGGATCAGGCCGCCGATTCGGGAGCCTAACGGCTCAGGCCGGCTCGACGCCCTGGGCCTCGAGGCGCCTGCCCATCTCGGTACCGAGGGCCTCGAGGCCGGACATCGGCCGGACCATCACGGTCATCTCCTCGATCAGGTCACCCTCGCCGAAAACGAGGATGTCCACCCCCTGGAGTTCGCGGTCCCCGACCCGGGCCTCGAACATCAGTACCGCGGTGTCACCAGTCTCGACCTGGGCCACGTACCGGAAGTCCTCGAACACCTGGGCCACGTTGGCGAGTAGGAAGAGGACTGCATCCCGCCCCTCATAGGGGCTGTGGACGAACGGGCTCCTGAAGGTGACCGCTTCGGAGAAGAGGGCCTGCCCGGCCTCGAAGTCCTTCGCCTCGGCGGCAGCCCGAAAGCGGTCGCTCTTCATCTCCCGGTCACTCACGTCTGCCACCGTACCGGCCCGGCCTTCAGCACGTGTGAGCCGAGTGTTCGCCCGAGTGCCTCCTGCGCTGCGGCCGACGCTTCGACCAGCCGACCGAGATCGACCCCAGTCTCCACCCCCATCTCGGAGAACATCGAGACGAGGTCTTCGGTGGCGATGTTGCCTACGCTGCCCGGCGGTACGGGGCAGCCACCGAGCTCGCCGAAACTCGACTCGAACGAGGTGACCCCGGCCGAGAGGGATGCATAGGCATTGGCGAGCCCCTGTCCCCGTGTGTTGTGGAAGTGGGCGGTCAACTCGATTCCGGGAAGGCGCTCGATGGCCTCGCCGAAGAAGGCCCCGACCTGGGCCGGATTAGCCATTCCGGTCGTGTCACCGAAGCCAACCTCCTCGCAACCGGCGGCCGCGAGCCTCTCGGCGATCCCGATCACTGCGCCCGGATCGACCCGTCCCTCGTAGGGGCAGCCGAACGAAGTCGAAATCACTCCCTCGCACCTCAAGCCCTCCGCTCGGGCCTCCGGGATCACCTGTTCCAGCTCGGACAGCGACTCCTCGATGGTCCGGTTGACGTTCTCGCGATTGTGGGTTTCGGAGGCCGAGAGGAAGAAGTTGGCCTCGTCGAAGCGGTCGCGCAGTCCGAGTGCCCTTTCCAGCCCCCGACCGTTCGGGATGAGGACGGAGAACGAGACCCCGTCCCGTTGCTCGATCGAAGCCAGGACCTCCTCGGCGTCGGACAGCTGGGGGATCACGTCTGGTCGGACGAACGAGGTCACCTCGATCCGCGGGACACCGGTTGCCGAGAGCAGGTCGATCAATCGGACCTTCTCGGCGGTCGGGATCACCTCGGGTTCGTTCTGGAAACCGTCGCGCGGTCCGACCTCGCGAACCAGGACCGAGCTGGGCAGTGCGTCGCTCATTCCCCGGTCGGGATCTCGATCATCCGGCGTTCATGGATCCCGGTGCCGATCACCCTCTCCCCCTCCCGGACCTCGACCGAGAAACGGAACTTCCGACCGTCGAGCACCTCGTCGAGCCTTGCCCAGGCCTCGCACTCCGCTCCCTCGAACGCGCCTGCCACATGCTTGATCGAGACCTCGAACCCGACCGTCCCCGCCCCATCAGGCAGGGCCGGCGCGATCAGCTGCGTCGCGTTGTGTTCCATCATCCCGATCATTCCCGGGGTCGAGAGCACCGAAACGGGAAGCGTTCCGCCGACGTCGGTGGTCAGAAGCCCCTCTACCGTGAACGCCTGGGTCCTCTCCCCGCCGACCATCTCGGTGAATTCACTCATCGGACCAAGGATATGACCAACGAAAGGGGGTTGGGGCCCCACCCGTCCTGCCGCCCTAGACTCCGGGACGTGAACGAGACCGAGGACAGCCCGACGATCCCGATCGTCGGCGGGACCGGTGCCCTGGGCACGGGGCTCGCCTTTCGGTGGGCCGGTGGCGGGATCAAGGTCGTCCTCGGCTCGAGGGATCCCGAGAGGGCTGCCGGCGTGGCCGACGACGTGGCAGGAAGGGCCAAGGGCGAGGTCTCCGGGATGTCGAACGCCGATGCCGTCGGCACCGGCGAGGTCGTCTTCCTGACCGTTCCCTTCGCAAGCCAGTCCGAGACGATGGCGGCGATCAGGGACTCGCTCGAGCCGGGCCAGATCGTGGTCGACTGCACGGTGCCCCTTGCGACGGCGGTCGGCGGACCCCCTACCCAGACGGTGGGGGTCTGGCAGGGATCGGCCGCCCAGCAGGCCCAGAAGCTGGCTCCCGAAGGCGTCACCGTCGTTTCGGCCCTTCACACGATCAGTGCCCAGGGACTCGCCGATCCGGATTGGGTACCCGACGAGGACGTTCTCATCTGTGGCGACCGGAAGGCCGACAAGGCCCGGGTCGCCGAACTGATCTCCCGAATCAACGGGCTCCGTCCCGTGAACGCCGGGAGCCTGGAGACTTCCCGTTTCGTCGAGCAGCTGACTCCGATGCTGATCTCGATCAACATCCGCTACAAGGCCCACTCCGGGATTCGGATCACCGGGCTGCCTGAGGGCGATCCCTTCTCGTGAGGTGCGTCCTCCTCGCGGGGGGCACGGGCGGTGCCAGGCTGGCGGAGGGCTTCCAGCAGGTCGTCGGCCCGGACTTGACGGTGGTCGCCAACACGGGCGATGACATCGAGATCCTGGGTGTCCACGTCTCGCCCGATCCAGACCTCGTCACCTGGTGGCTCGCGGGCCAGATCGACGAGATAAGGGGCTGGGGAATCAAGGATGACTCCTTCCGGGTCTTCGAACGGATGACCCGTTTCGGCGCACCTTCATGGCTCTCCCTGTCCGACCTCGACCTCGCCGCCTGCCTCTACCGGAAGGAATTCATGGCGGCGGGTGGCCGACAGACCGATGCCCAGGAACAGATCGCCCGAGGGGTCGGCGCCGAGGCCCGGGTGCTGCCGATGTCGGATGACCCCGTCCGAACCAGGGTCAGGACCGCCGGTAGCTGGAAGGACCTGCAGGAGTTCCTGATCATCGAGGGTGGCCAGCCCGAAGTGGAGTCGATAGAGCTCGAGGGAATCGCCGAGGCGAAACCGACGCCCGAGGTACTCGAGGCGATCGCGACGGCAGATCTCCTGGTGATCGGCCCTTCGAACCCGGTGATCAGCATCGGCCCGATCCTCGCCCTGCCTGGGGTGAGGGAGGCCCTGATCGAGGCACCGGCACCGGTCGTGGCAGTGAGCCCTTACGTCGCGGGCAAGGTGATCAAGGGGCCGACCGACAACACGATGAGGGCCCTGGGGCGGTCCCCCGACAGCCGAGGGGTCTGGTCGCTCTACGAGGGAATCCCTGACGTCTTCGTCTGCGACCGCGAAGATCCAGACCCTCCCTCTGACTCGATCCGGTGCTTCTCGACCCCGACCCTGATGGATTCCGCCCGCCGACGCCAGGCGCTGGCCCGCTCGGTGATCGAAGTCGGGCGATCGGTTGAGGAGGGTTGATCGAAGGGTGATCGAGGGTGGGGTCAACACATTTGCCGTCCTCCCGGTCAAGCGACCGGGAGGGGCCAAGAGCCGGATGGCCGGAGCGATGGACGAAGGGCGCCGAATCGCACTGGTCGAGGCGATGCTCGAGGACGTCCTCGAGGCCCTGGACGGGAGCCGCCTCCTGTTCGGGACGATCGTCGTCACCGGGGACGAGAGGGCAGCACGCATGGCGGAGGCCCATGGCTGCGAGGTGGTTGATGACCCCGATGACGGAGGCCACTCCGAGGCGGCCCTGGTCGGGATCGCGGCGGCACGGAACCACGGTGCCGACCGGGTCCTGTTGGTCCCCGGGGACTGCCCCCTGCTAAACCCGCGCGAGGTGGACCGCCTGCTCGGCGCGGTACCCGAAAGGTTCGTCGCGATCGTCCCCGATCGACATGGGACCGGGACCAATGCACTCCTGCTCTCGCCGGCAGACGCGATCGAGCCAGCCTTCGGCGAAGGGAGCGCCCAGCGCCACCTTGCCCTGGCTCGGGAAGCAGGTGTTCCAGCCGGACTCGAGGAGCTCCCATCGCTCGCCCTCGATCTCGATACACCGGCCGACATCATCGCCCTCCAGACCAGGTTCGAGTCCGGTATCCGGGGGGCGAAGAACACGGGGAGGGTGCTCGATGCCTGATCCAGGACCGGTCCGGATAGTTCCCGTAGATGGGATCCCCGAGGTCGAGCCCGGGTTCGAGCTCGGATCAGCGATCGCCCGGAACGGAACCCCGACCGGGGAGGACGTGATCGTGATCTCCCAGAAGGTCGTCTCGAAAGCCGAGGGACGGGTGGTCGCGCTCGACAGCGTCCTGCCCAGCGAGGAGGCGAGCTCCCTTGCAACCGAACTCGGGCAGGATCCCCGCCTGATCGAGCTCGTCCTGGCCGAGAGCAGGGAGGTCGTTCGCGCCGACCCCGAGCGGGAGATCCTGATCACCGAAACCAACCACGGCTTCGTCTGTGCGAACGCCGGGATCGACTCCTCGAACGCAGGCAGACCCGATGCAGTGGTCCTCCTTCCGGAGGACCCCGATCGTTCGGCCAGGGAGATCCGGGAGGCGATCGAGGATGCCTGTGGGTGCCGGCCAGCCGTCCTGATCACCGACAGCTTCGGCAGGGCCTGGAGGATCGGGCAGGTCGAGGTGGCGATCGGCTGTGCCGGAATCGATCCCCTCGACGACTGGCGTGGCCGGAAGGATCTGGGCGGTCGGGAACTGAGCGCCACCGAGATCGGTATCGCGGATGAGTTGGCTGCTGCTGCCGACCTCGCCCGCGACAAGACGAGCCGAAACCCGGCGGTAAAGATCGAAGGGGTCGGTCGATTCGTGCGCCCGGACCACGGCCCGGGCTGCTCGGGGCAGCTCCGGCCCCGGGCACACGACCTGTTCAGGTAGGAGAGTCCTGACGGGGTCTCAGCCCGGCGCCCCGACCAGGTGCTCGACCACGGGGTCGGACGGCACGTCGCCAGGTCGCGGGTGGAATCCGAGGATCCCGTAGGAGGTGTCGCGCTGGGCTGCGTCCCGTCCGGCCCGGTGAGCCGCGCCGACCAGGTCCTCGGGGTCGAGTCTGGTCCCGTGCCTCGATCCGGCCATCCGGGAGATGTTCTCTTCCATCAGCGTTCCACCCAGGTCGTTCACGCCCCATCGGAGCGCTTCAGTCGCTCCGTCGAGACCCATCTTGACCCAGCTCGCCTGGAGGTTCGTGATCGACCGGCCGAGTCCCAGCCGGAAGACGGCGGTGTGCCTCAGGTTGTCGGACATCGGCATCTCCTCGATCCCGTGGGTCCGCCCCAGCAGGGTGTCGTAGGGGATGAAGCTGAGCGGGACGAATTCGGTGATCCCGCCCGTCCGTTCCTGGAGCGTACGGACCACCCGCATGTGCCGGGCCAGCTCGTGCGGTTCCTCGATATGGCCGAACATCACGGTCGAGGTAGACCGAAGGCCGGCCGCATGGCTTGCCTCGATCACCTCGACCCAGCGGCCGGCGGGCAGCGTGTTGGGGGAGATCCGCTCGCGAACGCCGTCGTCGAGTACCTCCGCCGCAGTTCCCGGCGTGGAACCCAGGCCACACCCGATCAGGTAGTCGAAGACGTCAGGGAGCGAGAGACCCGACGTCGTCGCGATGTGGTCGATCTCCATCGGGGAATAGGCGTGGAGGTGGATCTCGGGCGCGACGTCGCGGGCGAGGCGGAGCCACTTGCCGTAGTCCTCGAGTCCCAGGTCGGGATGAATGCCACCCTGGAGGCAGATCTCGGTTGCGCCAAAGGCCACCGCCTCCTCGACCCTGGCGACGAAGTCCGCCTCGCTCACCTCGTAGGCAGAAGGCGAGCGACGGGACTGGCCGAAGCCACAGAAGGCACAGCCGACCGTGCAGATGTTGGTGAAGTTGATGTTCCGGTTGACGACGAAGGTCGCGGTGTCCCCAACCAGCTCGAAACGGAGGGCGTCCGCTGCGAGCCTGATCTCCTCGACTGGATCGGGTCGGGTCTCGCAGAAGAGTGCGGTCAACTCGAGTTCGTCGAGCTCCTCCCCCTCCCTGCCTTTCGAGACGGCCTCGCGGACGAGACCGGGGTCCGGAAGACCACCCTCGAGGCTGCCGCGCCCCTTGCGAGGCACGAAGGTCCGGTAGCGCTCCTCGATCACGTCGAAAACGGCAGGATCCACCCACTCCCGATTCATGTACCCGGGGTAGACGCAGAGCCGTTCCGAGAGGGCGATATCCCGTTCGCGCAACTCCTTTCGGGCCTCGACCGGGCTGGGAAACGGGTGCTCCGGGGAGATGTGGTCCCCGTTGGCGGAGAGCCCGCCGAGGTCGGTCGCGCCGGCCTCGACCAGCTCGGGCCACCACTCCGAGAGGTTCGGTGGGACCTGGATCCCTACTCCCGGCATCAGCTCGGCAGTCTGCGCGACCAGAGCGATCAGGTCTTCGGGCGAGACCGGACATGCCCAGTCCGGCAGGGCGACACTCGACTCTCCCTCGCCGGGATGGGAAAGACCTGAGCTTCCACCGGCTTCCCAGCGGCGGTCCGACTCCCGGGCAGCGATCTCGGCCGGCTCGCGACCGTAGTAATCCGGGTGGGGTACGAAGTTCTGGATGATCACTTCCTGGATGTGCCCGTAGCGCTCATGAAGCTTCGCCAGGGCCTCGAGCGAAGCCGTCCTCTCCGCGACCGTCTCGCCGATGCCTACGAGGATTCCCGAGGTGAAGGGAACCCTCTGTCGCCCGCCCTCCTCGATCGTTGCGAGCCTGAATTCGGGGTGTTTGGTGGGCGAGCCCGCATGCACCGTCTCCATCAGTCGTTCGGAAACGGATTCGAGCATCAGGCCCTGTGATGCGGTCACCTCACGGAGGCGGGCCATGTCCTCGGGCGAGATGACCCCGATGTTCGTATGCGGCAGAAGTCCCCGCTCGAGCGCCCGCTCGCAGGTCCAGACGACGTAGGAGGTGAAGTCGGGGTGGCCCCAGTCAGCGAGACGGGCTGCGACCTCGGCATTGACCTCGGGTCGCTCTCCGGTCAGGACCAGGAGCTCCTTCGCCCTCCGCTTGACTGCATCGTCGAGCATCCGCTCGACATCGTCGGGGGGATGGAGGTGGGCCCTGTGGGTCGCGAAGGCGCAGTACTTGCAGTAGCACTGGCACGACCGCGAAAGCGAGACGGTGTAGTTGCGCGAGAAGGTGACCCGGCGCATCGTTCTATGGCCCGAGAGGGGCGGGGGTCGAAGGACGGGGAATCCGGATCACCCGGATCCCCCCACCCTCCTACTCCTGGGTGCCGGGCGCCACGCCCGTCTCGGCGGAAGCGTCGCTCTTCTCGATGACGAACCTGTACATCGCGAAGGCAAGAGCCGCCCCGACCAGCGGAGCGAAGATGTAGACCCAGGAGTCCGAGAACTCACCGGATACCAGCGCCGGCCCGAACCACCTGGCCGGGTTGACCGATGCTCCGGTCAGCGGACCGAAGATCATGATCACGGCGCCGAGCGTAAGCCCGATCGCCAGTGGAGCCCACTCCTTCTTGGCCTTGCTGCCGAGCGCGACCGCAAGCACTGCCAGTACGAGCAGGAAGGCGCCAAGCGTCTCGACCACGAAACCGGGGAACGCTCCGCTGAGCAGCGGGCTGATCGTGGCCGCACCGTAGTCGGAGGCCCGACCCTCGTCCTCGAGGAGGGCCTTCGTCAGGAGGGCTCCGAGGACACCACCTGAAAGCTGGGCGAGGATGTAGATCACGGCGTCGATCGGCGCGATCTTCCTCATCAGGGCGGCACCGAAGGTGATCGCCGGGTTGAAGTGCCCACCCGAGGCGATGCCGATCCCGATGATCAACGAGGTGAGGACGAAGGCGACCACCAGGCCGACGACCGCGTAATCGGAGCCGAACTGGGCCGACTCACCGACCGAGATGAAGAGCACCCCGATCGTGGTGATGAAGAACACCAGGAAGAAGGTCCCTACCAATTCCGCGATGTAGGCGGCGATTCCGCGATCCTGCATTAACCCAAGCCCTCCGTCTCGTTCGATTCCGCCCGCCGGTCGACGGACGGCAGAAGTCTAACCGTGAACGACGCGGTATGCCTGCCAACCCCGCCCAACTCGCGGTCCGAAGCCGGATCGACCCTTGGTCAGGACTCCAGGAGGGTGGCGACTAGCTCGGGTAGCTCCCTGGCGGCCCTCGAACGCGGCACGACAATGCCGAGACCTGCCGAACGGCCCCTTTCGCCGGTTTCCCTGTCGAGGTGGGAATGAAACCCGATCGATGGAAGGCCTGCCGAGGCAACCTCGACCGGATCGACGGAATCGAGGTCACAGACCAAGAGGTCCGCGTCCTCGGCCACTTCGGGAAGGGTGCCGGTCACCACCTCGTACCCCGCTGCCCGGAGTGGCTCGACCATCCGGCTGGCAAGCATCAGGTCCGGAACGAGGACGGCGATACGGGCCACTTCGTCCCTACTGGGACCGCCGGACCCGGAACTCCTCGCGGACGCTCTCGGGCCTGCCCCACATCTGGACGACCTCGACACGCCCCTCCCGCACCTCGACCAACCGAAGCTGGCCTGTGTATCCGGCAGCGTCCATCCGCTCGAAGAGGCCAAGTACGGTCTCGGGAGCGGCCGCGTGGCCGAACCCGTTCGCGACCGCAACCCTCCAGTGCCAGTCGGCCTCGGAATAGGGCTTTGCATTGATCAGGGTCATCTCGACCGAGGCATCGATGTACCGGCTCTCGTCGTCGAGTCGGAAGTCGACCTCGAGGTCGGTCCAGTCGGCCGGCAGCGACTCGACGATCTCCCTGAAATCCGCAGCAAGCGCCATCGGTGAAGCGTAGCGCTACCGGCCCCACCCTAGAATCGGGATCGATGGAGTCTGCGGCCCCGGAGATCGATGCCGAGTACCGCCAGGTGCGGGAAGAGATCGGACAGGTAACCCTCGACCGTTCCTGGATCGAGGTGAGGGGCCCGGACGCGGCCGAATACCTCCAGAGCCAGGTGACCAATGAAGTCGAAGCTCTCGAGGTGGGGTGCTCGGTCTATGCCGCCCTGCTCGATCGCAAGGGTCGGATCCAGGCGGACATGCGGGTCACCCGGATCGAGGCCGACCGGTTCCTCATCGATTGCGAGCCCTCGGCCGCCGATCGACTGGCCTCCCACCTCGACGGGTACCGGATCGGACGGGATGTCGAGGTCGACCCCATCGAACGGGAGGCGCTCGCACTCCTCGGGCCTGCGACCGTGACCCTGACAAATGCCCCGCGGGGTCGCGAGGGTGCAACCGGGACGATGGAGCTGGGCGGGCACGAGTGCCTGGCGATCGCTACCGACCGGGGAGTCGACCTGATGGTCCCGGAGGGCGGCCTCGCGAAGGTCGTGAGCGAACTCGAGCGGCTCGGGGTCCAGAGGGTCAGCCCGGAGGCGGCGGAAATCCTCCGGGTCGAGGCTGGCAGGCCACGCCTCGGCAGGGAGATGGGTACCCAGACGATGCCGGCCGAAGCCGGAATCGTCGAGCGGGCGGTCTCCTTCGACAAGGGCTGCTACATCGGCCAGGAGCCGGTTGCACGGCTCCACTACAAGGGGAAGCCGAACCGGTTCCTCAGGGGTCTCAGGTTCGCCGGGGAGGTGCTGCCCGGTACGGAGCTGACCGACGGCGAGCGGGAACTCGGGAAGGTCGCCTCTGTCGTCCTCTCACCCGCCGAGGGCTGGATCGGCCTGGCCGTGGTGAGGAAGGAGGCATCCCCCGGCGACCTGATCGAAGCCTCCACCGATGGAGGCCCGGTCCGGACCGAGGTGGTCGACCTCCCCTTTCCGGCTGCCGGCGAGGACTTGCCCTGAGCGACGAAGGGACAGGTGAGGAGCCTCGCGATCGAGTCAGCCGGGGTCTGGGCGGGGGCGCCTTCGGTGAGTCGAGTCAGCTGTTCGGGGGGCCTGGTGCGCCCACCCGCACCGATGATCCTCCGGTCGTGGGCCCCGATGGGCCGGAGAGGGCCTCGCCGGAACGACTCCCCGACGAGGATGCGATCGAGGCGATCCGGGACCTCCTTCCCGCGGTCGAGGAGGGACGCGACTTCGACGACTGGGGCCGTTCCGAAGCTTTCGTATCCCGGGTCGAACCGCTTCTCGACTTTTATTACAAGCACTGGTTCAGGGTCGAAGTCGAAGGCATCGAGAACGTGCCCTCGGAGGGGGGCGCCCTGCTGGTGTCCAACCATTCCGGAGCGCTCCCTCCGGACGCCCCGATGGTCATGCAGGCGATCCGGAACGAACATCCGAACCCGAGGGCCCTCTACATGCTGGTCGAGCACTGGTTCAAGGGGTACCCGGGCGTCTCGATGCTGGCAGCCCGCATGGGACTCGTCCCCGCCCACCCGGAGAACGCCCAGCGACTCCTGCACGACGAGGGGCGTCTGGCGATCGTCTTCCCCGAGGGACAGAAAGGGAGCAGGAAGCTCGCCTGGCAGAAGTACCGACTGCGTCGCTTCGGCCGTGGAGGCTTCGTAAGGACGGCCGCCCGGGCCGATGTTCCGATCGTGCCCGTCGCGGTGATCGGTGCCGAGGAGTCGATGCCGATCTTTGCCCACTTCCGTGCCCTGGAGAAACTGACCGGCCTGATCTATTTCCCCCTGACCCCGACCTTCCCCCACTTCGGGCTGGCCGCAGCCCTCATGTACCTGCCGGCCAAGTTCAAGATCTGTTTCATGGAGCCGATTCGACCGGAGGACTTTCCTGCCGGACTCGGGAGTGATCCGGCCGCGGTGCAGGACCTGGCCGAGGAAGTCCGTTTCCGGATCCAGACCCGGCTCGACCTCGAAGTCGGAGCAAGGCGTTCGGTGTGGACCGGTTGACCGGTCGGGGGTCGGGTAGATTCACCCGGGTGGTGGTCCGGTCGATTCGCCTGGGAGGACGGTTCAAGGCATTCCCTGCCTCTGGACGCAGGTGGGGGCTGGCTGGCTGCATCGCAGCTGCCGGGCTCGCCCTGACCACTCTCGGCTGCGCAGCCGAGACCCGGGAGAACCTTCCCCGGCCTCCGGTCCCGACAACGGTCAGCGTCTACCTGTCGGAAGGCGCCGTACTGGTCACGCCCGAGCGGATCGGTATCCCGGGCCAGCGACCGATCAACCTCAACCAGAACGAGAACGCCCAGATCGGCCAGGCCCCACAGGTGCGCGAGGCGACGGTCGACTTCAGGGTGGCCAACCAGGTCGGTCGGCCGGTTGCACTCGTGATCGAGGGTCCGGTCGAGAAGTTGAGCCGGATACCCGGGACCGGTACGACTTCCTTCCAGCTGGCCCTTCCGACCGGCATCTACCGCCTCGCCTCTCCGGCGGCCGAGCAGTCAGCCCTGCTTTCGGTCGGACCGAGCCGGGTCTCGTCCGGCACTTCCGTCCTCACGCCCTGAGGGAGGCCCAGGGCCAGGCCTCCCCGAGCCGATCTGCGCAGGTAAGGTTCGGACGGCCCGAATCGATCGAAGACCGAGAGGAGCAGCGTGGCGATTGACCTTCAGGAAGTGAGCACCGTGGACGCCGAAATAGGTGACCTGCCGGAAAGGATGGCTGCCTGGGTGATCCGGCCCGAGACGGAGGGAGAGCCGAACGAGGCCTTCCAGCTCGAGGAGATCGAGACGCCCGAACCGGGCGCCTTCGAAGTGATAGTTCGGGTGATGGCCGCGGGGGTCAACTTCAACAACGTCTGGGCTGCCCTCGGACAACCGGTCTCGGTCTTCGGCTACGGGGATCACCCGGAGTTCGGCCACCACATCGGGGGCTCAGATGCATCGGGGATCGTCTGGAAGGTCGGTGACGGGGTCACCAGGTGGAAGCCCGGTGACGAGGTCGTGATCCACTGCAACCAGGCGTCTTACGAGGATGTCGAGGTACATGGCCTCGACCCGATGGCTGCACCGAGTCAGAGGATCTGGGGTTACGAGACGACCTGGGGTTCCTTCGCCCAGTTCACCAAGGTCCAGGCCCAGCAACTCCTGCCGAAGCCGAAGAACCTCTCTTGGGTGGATGCATCTTCCTACGGGCTCACCTACTTCACCGCCTACCGGATGCTGATGACCAGGGGCAACATCCAGGCGGGAGACAACGTTCTCATATGGGGTGCGGCCGGAGGCCTGGGGGTCTTCGCCGTCCAGCTCTGCAAGGCCACCGGTGCGAACGCGGTCGGGATCGTCTCCTCCCCGGAGAAAGGCGAACTGGTCAAGCAGCTCGGCGCAGTCGACTACATCGACCGAAACGAGTACGCCGGGATGATGAGGCGTGGCGACGAGACCCCCGAAGAAGAAAAGGAGCGCTTCGGTGTCACCAGGGCCTTCGCCAAGCGGGTCAAGGAAATCCTCGGCGATCCGCCCGACATCGTCTTCGAGCACGTGGGCAAGGCCACCTTCCCCACCTCGGTCTTCACCGTCAAGCCGTTCGGCAAGGTGATCATCTGTGGGGCGACCTCGGGATACGAGCTCGACTTCGACGTCCGGTACCTCTGGATGAAACAGAAGGAGATCATCGGCTCGCACTTCGCAAACGCCTACGAGTGCATGAAGGCGAACCAGCTGATGGCCGAGGGCAAGATCCGTCCGGTGCTCTGGCAGACGATGGGCTTCGACGGAGTCCCGGAGGCCCACCAGATGCTCCACGAGAACCGCCACCTCGGGAAGATCGCGATCATGGTCGGCGCCGAGGACCAAACATCGGGCCAGGAAGAGGATGGTCCAGGTGCGATCACGGCCGAGGTAGGGGCCTGAACGGGGAGCCGGCGACACGATGAATCAGATCTGCGAGCTCAACTGGCACCTGACCCCGTTCCGGGCCCAGGAATGGATCGACCTCTGGTTTCCGGCAGCCGAGCTGGCCGGTGAGTACGGGGTTCTCGACTGGTGGATCTACCGGTCGATCGACGATCCGCTCCTGTTCCGCCAGGTCTCCGTCTGGAAACGGAAAGAGGACTTCCAGGACTACTGGTTCTCGGACGAGGTCTCCGCGATCCGGACCGAGATCATCACTTTCTACGACAAGCCGCTCCTGCCGTCGTGGAACACGCCGGTCGCCGGCAGTTTCGCCCGGCGGGCCGCCGACTCGGCCTGAACCTATCCCCGTCGCTCCCTAGAAGGGATCCGGGATACGGACGTCTACCTCGCGGAAGCTCCCGGCAGCGCCGGTGGCGAAGAGCGGTGAGCCGATCGAGAAAGAGGTGATCCGACCGGTCAGCTGAAGGCCACGGGCATCGTTGAAGACGACCACCCGCTTGCCGTTGATGCGGGCGACCAGCCGTGCCGTTGTCGATGGCTGGCCCTTGACCCCATTGAACGACCGAAGGAGGATCCGGTTCGACTTACCGGGACCCTTGATCTCCTTCTGGTTCTTTCCCGTTGCCAGGTACTCGATCGCACCGTTCGGCTCGACCTTCCTCAGCTCCCACTTCCGTTGCGAAGGAAAGACTGCGAGCTGGTACCGGGAACCATTGCCGGTCTGTCGGGTCGAGACCGCCAGGTAGGTCCTGCCGATCACCTTCTCCGGGGTCGAGTCGAACAGGACCCCGACCGCGGAGACTTCGACCGACCGTCCGACGGCCGGGAGCCGGAAGAAACACTCACGGGTCTGCTTGCCGAGGGAGAACCTGAACGCCTTGCTCGCCTTGCCCCGCTTGCATTGGCCCTCGGAGCCGTAACGGAAGATCTGGGAGCGCTTTGCCGAGGTGTCGAGAGCGTTCTTGTAGATCGAGAGCGTGGCCGCGGCCTCGCTCCGAGCCACGGCGGGCCCGAGGGCTGCGGTCAGCAGGCCGATGATCAGGGCCACCATCAGTGGGATGCGCCCGGCCAAATGGCCGTGGGAGCTGCCTGGAGCGGCGAGACGCGTTGGATGGTTCATGGTCACTTCGCTACCTAAACACAGCGAAGGCCCGAACGGTGCGTCGGGACCTTTCCTGTAAAGGAAACTGCCGAAGCGACCGAAAGCCGGCTACGGGTATCTTTCCGGCATGGCCGAGGACGGAACGCACAGGCTCGAGCAGCCCGACCGGCCCTGGGTCATGCGTACCTATGCCGGGCACTCCGATGCGCGGCGCTCGAACGAGCTCTACAGGTCGAACCTGGCCAAGGGCCAGACCGGCCTCTCGGTCGCCTTCGACCTTCCGACCCAGACCGGGTACGACCCCGACCACCCGCTCTCACGCGGAGAGGTCGGCAAGGTCGGCGTCTCGGTCGCCCACCTCGGCGACATGGAGACCCTGATGGAGGGAATCCCACTCGGCGAGATGAACACCTCGATGACCATCAACGCGGTCGCAGCGTGGATGCTGGGGCTCTACGTGGCAGCGGCCGAGGAATCCGGGGTGGATCGTGCGGAGCTGACCGGCACCACCCAGAACGACATCATCAAGGAATACCTCTCCCGAGGCACCTACGCCTTCCCGCCCGAGCCGTCGATGCGCCTGATCGCCGACATGGTCGCCTTCTCGGTGAACGAAGTTCCGGCCTGGAACCCGATCAACATCTGCTCCTACCACCTACAGGAAGCCGGGGCCACCCCGGTCCAGGAGATCGCCTACGCACTCTCAAACGCAATCGCCGTGCTCGACGAGGTCAAGAAGCGCGGACAGGTGGCGGAAGAGGACTTTCCCAAGGTCTTCGGTCGGATCTCGTTCTTCGTGAACGCCGGGATCCGGTTCGTCGAGGAAGTGGCAAAGCTCAAGGCAATGGGTCGGCTCTGGACCGAGATCGGCCGGGAGCGCTACGGCGTCGAGGACCCGAAGATGCTCCGGTTCCGGTACGGGGTCCAGGTCAACTCGCTGGGCCTGACCGAGGCCCAGCCCGAGAACAACGTCCAGCGGATCGTGGTCGAAGCCCTTGCCGTGATCCTCGCCCGCGATGCCAGGGCGAGAGCCCTCCAGCTGCCGGCCTGGAACGAGGCGATGGGCCTGCCCCGCCCCTGGGACCAGCAGTGGAGTCTCCGTATCCAGCAGATCCTTGCATTCGAGACCGACATCCTCGAATACCCAGACATCTTCGAGGGGTCAGTCGTCATGGAGGGTCTGGTCGAGGAGTTGATCGAGGGCGCCCGGGATGAGATGGCCGTGATCGAGGAAAAGGGCGGGGCCGTCGCAGCGGTGCCTTACATGAAGGCTCGACTGGTCGAATCCCACCGCGACCGGGTGGCACGGATCGAGGCCGGGGACCAGAAGGTGGTCGGGCTCAACTCCTACACCGAGACCGAGGACTCACCGCTCACCGCGAGTTCGGACGGCGGGATCATGAAGCCCGACCCCGAGGTCGAACGCGAGCGGGTCGAAGCCCTCGAGCAATGGAAGGCCGATCGCGACGACGCAGCCGTCGATCAGGCGCTTGCCGAGGTCGCACGTGCGGCCGCTTCCGAGGACGAGAACATCATGCCGGCGACGATCGAGGCGGCTCGGGCCGGTGCCACGACCGGCGAGTGGGCCGAGACCCTCAGGGAGGTCTTTGGTGCCTACCGCGGTCCGACCGGAGTCGGTGCGGCCGGCCCGAGTGCCGATCGGGAAGACATCGAGGAGGTCAGGCGCCGGGTGGACGAGGTCTCGGACGAGATAGGTCACAGGCTCCGGATCCTGGTCGGCAAACCGGGACTCGACGGCCACTCGAACGGCTCCGAGCAGATTGCCCTGCGGGCGCGCGACGTCGGCATGGAGGTCGTCTACCAGGGGATCAGGCTCACACCCGAGCAGATCGCCGAGTCGGCCGTCCAGGAAGACGTCGACGTGGTCGGACTCTCGATCCTCTCCGGCTCCCACCTCGAGCTCGTTCCCGAGGTCGTCGAACGCCTCGAGGCGGCCGGGGTCGAGATCCCAGTGGTTGCCGGGGGAATCATTCCCCCTGAGGACGCTGAATTCCTTCAGGAGAAGGGCGTGGCCGGCGTCTATACGCCGAAGGACTTCGACATCAACGGGATCATGAGGGAGATCGTCGACCTGGTGGCCCGCTCCTCGAAGGAGGCGGAGGCCGGCCAACCCGCGTAAGGCCTGGCTGGCTCGGGGGTCAATCCGAGCGAGGCTGGCTGGAGACCGAGTCGGATACCCTTTCCGAGAATGGCGACCGAAAGTCAGAAGAAACGCAAGGAGCTCAGGGAGAAGCGACTTGCCGCCGAGAAGAAGGCACAGGGCGACGACCGCAAGCAGAACATGGTCAAGGCAGTCGCCGCGATCGCCTTCCTGGCGATCGTCGTCGTGGTGGTAGTCATCGTGGTTGCCAGCTCCGGCGGGGGCGGCGACCAGGCGACCAAGTCGGATTCGGAGATCACCAAATCGCTGGCCGGGATCCCCCAGAACGGACTGGTCCTCGGCGAGCCGGGTGCGAAAGCCTCCCTGGTCGAGTTCGGCGACCTGCAGTGCCCTGCCTGTCAGGCCTTTGCAGAGAATGACCTGCCCGACCTGGTCGATGAAGAGATCCGAACCGGACGGGCAACGATCGAGTTCCGGAACTGGCCGATCCTCGGTCCCGACTCGACCACGGCAGCCAAGGCAGCCCTTGCCGCATCGCTCCAGGGTCGCTACTGGGAGTTCATCGAGTACTTCTACGCCAACCAGGGTGTCGAGGGAACCGGATACGTCACCGAAGAGTTCCTGACCGACATCGCCGAACAGGCCGGGGTCGAGGACATCGACAAGTGGAACGAGGATCGTAACCTCCCGAAGTGGGAGAAGCAGCTTCTGGCAGCCGACGAGAAGGCGATCGAACTCCAGTTCACTGGTACTCCCTCCTTTGCCCTCGAGAAGCCCGATGGCTCACTCGAGCCGATACAGGGGGGCTCGCTCGACGACCTCAAGAAGGCGATCAAGCAGGCCCAGTAGCTTGAACGATTCGATCTCCGCCTGGCTTCGCTGCTACCGCTGCTGGTCACGGAACCTAGAGGTACAGCTCCACTACGACGCGATCCGGAAGGTCGACCCCGAGAGTGGTTTCCCCACCGAGGGGGTCGACGAGATCCAGGAGTCGGTGGTCCAGTGCCTCGACTGCCTGCACGACCAGCCCCACCTGACCTTTGACGGCCAGTCAGTGGTCCCAGTCGAGGACCGCTGGGAGCGGCTCGTCGCCGGGACTCCGTGGGTCGCCTCCTGCACGGTCGCCGTCGAGGCGTCGACGATCGAGGCCTGCTCGGGGCCCGAGGCAACCGAGTCACTCACCTTCGGGGCGTTCGGAGGCGCCGGTACCCGTGAGTTCTTCACGCACGTCAGGTTCCACAAGCACCAGGAGGACCTGATCGTGGTCCACCTGCTGGTCGAGCTGTACGCACGCTCGGCCGAGGAGGCGACTTCCGTGCTGGAGGACGCAGCGCGCGGGACGCTCGAGATCACCTCACTGGCCGAGGAGTCGAGGCCACCGGCCCACGCCCCCGACGGCTCCCACTGAGCCGGATCGGCTGACTACTCGGGAAGCGGCTCGCCCGGGTTCTTCTTCGGGATCAGCGCGGTCCGCTTGAACTCGGCAACCAGGACTCCGTCCTGGTTGTAGACGCGGGTCTGGACCTTGACCAGGCCGCGGTCGGGCTTCGACTTCGACTCGCGGACCTCGAGCACCTCCGACTCGCAGAAGAGGGTGTCTCCGTGGAAGACGGGATGGGGGTGGCTGAGCTCGTCGGTCGCCAGGTTGGCGATCGCCTTCCCGGAGAAGTCCGAGACCGACATGCCGACCGCGAGCGAGTAGACCAGCGGACCGACCACGACGTTCCTGCCCTGCTGCGATGCCTGCGCATGAACATCGTTGATGTGTAGCGGGTGGTGGTTCATGGTCAGCAGGCAGAAGAGGTGGTCGTCGGCCTCGGTCACCGTCTTCGCCGGCATGTGCTTGTAGACGGCGCCGACCTCGAACTCCTCGAGGTACCGGCCGTAAGGGTGGGACCCCGACTCCTCGCGCTCGGCCTGGTCGGTGGTGAAGTCCTCGTTGGTCTCGCTCATCTTGGTCTCGGGTGCTCCTTCTCGTTTCCGTGGGACCGGCTCCACGCAGGCTACGAGAAACGGGCGCGTCCCCGCGGCGAGGTCGGGTCCGGTCGACTAGTGGACTTTCTTCAGGCTGGTTCGCTGCTCGTGCGTTTCGACGACCTTGGCGACCAGCTTCGCGACGTTCGCATCCCCTTCGAACCGGACGTGGCCATCCTCTACCGCCCGCCGATAGGCGGAAAGTCCACTCTTGGGGTCAGCCAGGGCGTTGAATGTGGGACGGTCGATCTCGATTCGGCATCGTTCGTCCTCCCCCCTCCCCTTGCTGACCTCGGGCCCGGGCAGCTCCACCCGGTAGGTCTGGACGTCGCCCTTCGCCCGGATGTCGAGGCCGAAGACGAGCTTCAACTTCTTCAGCGCCGGAACTTCACCGGTCAGCCCATCGACCGCGCCTACGATCATCTCCGCGGTCGAGGCCATCCTGGCGTTACCGGGCTTCCCTAGATCTCGTACCGCTCGAGGAGCTTCTTGCCGATCACCATTCGCTGGATCTCGGAAGTGCCCTCACCGATCAGGAGCAGCGGAGCGTCACGGTAGAGGCGCTCGATCTCGTACTCCTTCGAGTAGCCGTAGCCACCGTGGATCCGGAACGATTCCTCAACGACCTCCTTGCCGGTCTCCGAGGCGATCAACTTCGCCATCCCGGCCTCGAGGTCGGACCGCATTCCGGCGTCCTTCATCTGGCAGGCCTTCCTCGTGACCAGCCTGGCGGCCTCGATCTTGGTCGCCATGTCGGCCAGCTTGAACTGGATTGCCTGGTGCTGGGCGATCGGCTTGCCGAAAGTCTTCCGCTCCTGGCTGTACTTGATCGCCAGTTCGAAGGCCCGCTGGGCGATACCCACGCCCCTGGCAGCGACGTTGACGCGTCCGACTTCGAGCGCGTCCATCATCTGGCCGAAGCCCTTGTTCAGGCCCTCCTCCTCACCGCCGAGGATCCGGTCTGGCGGGCACTTGTAGCCGTCGTAGACCAGCTCGGTCGACTCGACGCCCTTGTAGCCCATCTTCTTGATCGTCGGAGGGACCGTGAGGCCGGCGAACTCGCCGGTATTCTCGTGCGCCCACGGCTCTTTCTCGGTGATGAAGCAGGTCATCCCCTTGTAACGGGGGTCGGCGTCAGGGTCGCTCTTGGCCAGCAGGAAGACCAGGGTCGAACCGAGGCCATTGGTGACCCACATCTTCTGGCCGTTGATCTCCCAGTTGCCGTCCTCGTCCTTCTTGGCGGAGGTCTTCAGCGCCTGCACGTCCGAGCCGATCTCGGGCTCGGAGAGCGAGAAGGCCGCCCGAACCTCGCCGGTCGCCATTCGCGGGAGGAACGTCTCCTTCTGCTCCTCGGTGCCGAACTTCATCAACAGGTACGAGCCGATGAAGTGGGTGTTGATCACACCGGAAATCGAGATCCAGCCGCGGGAGAGCTCCTCGACGATCATCGTGTAAGTGGTCAGGTCGAGGCCCATCCCCCCGTACTGCTCGGGGATCGTCACACCGAACAGGCCGAGTTCCTTCATCTGCTCGACGATCGGTTCCGGGAACTTGTCCTCGTGGTCGTACTCCTCGGCGGTCGGGATGATCTGCTCATCGACGAACTGGCGGACCATCTCGGTGATCGCCTTCTGGTCCTCCGTCATCTCCTGGTAAGTCGACTGGTACATGTCGCTCCTATTCGGTCGGAGTGGCGAGAATGGCCACTAGGGGCCTCAAAACCGTCCTAGGAGGATACCGGTCCGGGCAACGTCAGGCCGGGAGGGGGTTTGGCCGGCCAGATGCCACCCTGATGCGCCTGACGATAGATTCCGCAACTCCCGGGCCGGTTTCATGCCGGATCCCACACCAGACCAAGGAGAGCCGTGAGAAACCCCCGCAACTTCTTCAAGCCGATGGCGATCGGAGCGCCCGATCCGATTACCGAGGTCCCCTTCGGCCCCTCCCGGATGATCCATTTCTTCGACGCCTCGAACGAGAAGATGGCCGCCAAGGTTCCGGACATGGCCCAGCAGGCCGACATCTTGCTCGGCAACCTCGAGGATGCGGTCCCGGTCGACAACAAGGTGGCGGCGCGCGAAGGCCTGATCAAGGTCGCCAAGGAGGCCGAGCTCGGAGATACCCAGCTCTGGTCGAGGATCAACTCCCTGGAGAGCCCCTGGGTGCTCGACGACGTGATCGAACTGGTCACCGAGGCAGGCAACGTGATCGACGTCCTGATGGTCCCGAAGGTCGAGGGACCGTGGGACATCCACTACATGGACCAGCTTCTGGCCCAGCTGGAGGCCAAGGCCGGGGTCACCCGCCCGATCCTGATCCACGCGATCCTCGAGACGGCCCAGGGTGTCGTGAACGTCGAAGAGATCGCCGCGGCCAGCCCGCGAATGCAGGGCATGAGCTTCGGCCCGGCCGACCTGGCCGCCTCGCGCCGGATGAAGACGACCCGGGTCGGCGGTGGACATCCCGGTTACCGGGTGATAGAGGACCCTGACCCCGAGGACGAGGAGGCGCCCAGGGTCACCGCACAGCAGGACCCCTGGCACTACTCGATCGCCAGGATGGTCGATGCCTGCACGGCCAACGACATCCTCCCCTTCTACGGCCCGTACGGCGACATCAAGGACGTCGAAGGTTGCGAGGCCCAGTTCCGCTCCGCTTTCCTGCTCGGCTGCGTCGGGTCCTGGTCGCTCCACCCGGTCCAGATCGGTATCGCCAAGAAGGTCTTCTCACCCCCTCCCGACGAGGTGATCTTCGCCAAGAAGGTGATCGAAGCGATTCCCGACGGCAAGGGGGTCCACATGATCGACGGCAAGATGCAGGACGACGCGACCTGGAAGCAGTGCAAGGTGATGGTCGACCTGGCCGAGATGCTGGCCAGGAAAGATCCCGAGCTGGCCGAGCAGTACGAGTTCTCCGACTGATCGCCGGGGCACCCGGGGAGTGCGGAATCTCAGCCGAGCCGCTGGCGCAACGCGTCAAGCTGGGCATCGAGTTCGGGAGGTAGTTCATCCCCGAACTTGGCCAGGTGCTCCTCGATCTGGGGCAGCTGGGCCCTGACTGCATCGTCGTCGACCGTGAGAAGGGTGTCGAGCGCGTCGGCCGAGATCTCGAGGCCGTCGAGGTCGAGGTCGCCGATCGTCGGCAACAGGCCCATCGCGGTCTCGATCGTCTCCCCCTGGTCATCGCAGCGCCGGAACACCCACTCGAGGACCCGGCTGTTCTCCCCGAACCCCGGCCAGAGGAAATCCCCGGTCGGATCGCGCCGGAACCAGTTGACGTAGAAGATCTTCGGCAGCTCGGCGCCCTCCGTCCTTCCGATCGAGAGCCAGTGGCGGAAGTAGTCGCCCATGTCGTACCCACAGAAGGGGAGCATCGCCATCGGGTCGAAGCGCAGCTCCCCCACCGCCCCGGCAGCTGCCGCGGTCGTCTCGGAGGACATGGTTGCGCCGAGGAATACGCCGTGCTCCCAATCGAAAGCCTCGGTGACCAGCGGGACCACGGTGGCTCGGCGGCCACCGAACAGGAAGGCATCGATCGGCACCCCCTCCGGGTCCTCCCACTCCGGCGCGATGCTCGGGGCCTGGCCCGCCGGGGTCGTGAAGCGGGCGTTCGGGTGGGCGGCCGGGTCGTCGGAGTCCGGTGTCCAGTCCTCGCCGTGCCAATCGATCAGGTGGTCCGGCGGGGTGGCCGTCATGTCCTCCCACCAGACATCACCGTCGTCGGTCAAGGCACAGTTGGTGAAGATCGAGTTGCCGTCGATCGTCTGGATCGCATTCGGGTTCGACTCCTGGCTGGTGCCAGGGGCAACCCCGAAGAAACCGAACTCCGGGTTGACCGCCCTCAGTCGTCCTTCGTCGTCGAACTTCATCCAGGCGATGTCGTCGCCGATCGTTTCGACCTTCCATCCGGGGATGGTGGGGATCAGCATCGCCAGGTTGGTCTTTCCGCAGGCCGAGGGGAAGGCGGCCGAGACGTACTTGACCTCGC
>CAITDZ010000087.1 GCA_903891285.1 uncultured Solirubrobacterales bacterium | reverse complement strand
GGGCAGTCGCCAGCGCTGCTGAGGTCCCCTCGGCCTCCGCATCAGCCACGGTAGTAGCCCTCCTCGCGGATCAGGGCAGAGACCCTCTGGGGAACGAGCTGCTCGAATGGGCTGTCCGACTCGATCCGCTCACGGATCAGGGTCGCCGTGATGTCCACCCGCGGCATCTCGAAGAAGGTGACCCGGGCATCGGGTGCGACCCCCGTGACCACCCTTTCCACCTCATCCGCCTCGATTCCCGACCTCGGTGCTACTGCCACCTCGACCATCCCGAGGAGCGCCTCCGCCCGCTCCCATCCCGGGAGACCGATCGCGGCATCGGTTCCCAGGAGGAGTACCGGGTCGGTCCCCGTCCGATCGGCGACCAGCGCCTCGACCGTATCCACCGTGTAGGTGGGGCCTGGGCGTTCGATCTCGACCGGCAGCACCTCACAGCCAGGCTCGTCCTGGAAGGCCAGCCGGGCCATCTCCAGCCTCGCTTCCCGGCCGGGGTCCGGGCTCCCATCCTTGTGGTACGGATCGCCGGTCGGCACGACCATGACCCGGTCGAGTCCCAGTCGCCACCTCCCTTCGGCGACCACCAGGACGTGCCCCAGGTGGGGCGGGTTGAAGGCGGAGCCGAAGATCCCGACCCGACCTGACCCGTCAGCCACGTACCTGGCCTTCTCCCCGGACCACGTACTTGTAGGTGGTCAGCTCCCTCAGGCCAATCGGCCCCCGGGCGTGGAGCTTCTGGGTCGAGTTGCCGATCTCGGCCCCCATCCCGTACTCGAAACCATCGGTGAACCGGGTCGAGGCATTCACGTAGACCGCGGCCGCGTCGACCTCCCGGGCGAACCTCCCGGCAGCCTCCTCGGACTGGGTGACGATCGCCTCGGAGTGGCCGCTGCCGTGGGCGTTCACATGCTCGATCGCCGCGTCGAGGTCGTCGACGACGCCGACCGCGAGCTTCAGGTCGAGGAACTCGGTATCCCAATCCTCCTCGCTTGCCGCCCCGACCTCGGTCCCGTCGGCAAGCTCGACCGTCTCGGCGTCTCCGACCAGCTCGACCCCTTCCCCCGCCAGGTCGTTCAGGACGAGCGGGAGGAACTCCGGGGCGATCGCCCGGTCGACCAGGAGCGTCTCGGCGGCGTTGCAGACCCCGGGCCGGTTCACCTTCGCGTTGACTGCGATCGCCCGGGCCATTCCCAGGTCGGCTCCCTCGTGGACGTAGACGTGGCAGTTGCCCGAGGCCGCATAGATCACCGGAACCGTGGCGACCTCCTTGAGGGCCTGCTTGAGGCCCTCACCGCCCCTCGGGATCAACAGGTCGACCTCATCCTCCCGGGTGGCCAGCTCCGCGAGGGCCTCGCGACCGCCTCCGGAAGCGAGGACGACGGCATCTTCAGGAAGGCCCGAGGCGGCCAGAGCGTCGCGAACGACGTCCGCGAGGGCCGAGTTGGTCCGCTCGGCATAGGAAGAGCCACGGAGCACCAGCGCATTGCCGCTCTTGATGGTCAACGCCGAACAGTCGATCGTCACGTTGGGCCTCGCCTCGTAGACGACGGCCACCACCCCGAGCGGGACGCGTACCTTCTCCAGCCTCAGCCCGTTGGGGAGGGTCTTCTCCTCTAGCACCTCGCCGAGCGGATCGTCGAGGTCTCGGACCTGCTCGGCCCCGACCGCCATCGCCTCGATCCTCTCCTCGTCCAGGGAGAGTCGGTCCCTGAGGGCCGGAGTAAGCTCGCGAGCCCGCTCGTCATCGAGGTCGGCCCGGTTCGCCTCCAGGACCTCCCCGGTCCGCTCGCGAAGACCGAGTGCGATCGCCGTCAGGGCCTGGTCGCGTTTCCCGGCAGGAGCCGAGGCGAGCAGGCGCGATGCGACGGAGGCCTCGCGGCAAAGGGTTCCGATGTCTGCGGAAGCGGCTTCCACGGGGCAATCCTAGCCCTAAGGACCGGCCCGGCCCCAGGGTCAGGCCAGGACGAACTTGTCCCGGTGGATCACTTCCTCGGGGCCGTCGGGGATCGCTTCGCGAACCTCGCCGCTCTGCATCCCACCTATCCTCTCGACCTCGACCGAGGAGAAGTTGACGATCCCCTTGCCAACCGTGGTCCCGTCGGAGCGCACCTCGACTGCGTCACCGGCCTCGAACTCACCCTCGACCCCGGTCACCCCTACTGCGAGGAGGCTCGACCCGGTCTCCCTCAAGACACGGGCGGCGCCATCGTCGACCAGCAGGCTCCCGCTGGCGGGCTTCGCATAGAGCAGCCACAGCTTGAACCCGGACTCGGGCTGGGAGGCTGCCTGGAAACGGGTCCCGACCTCTCCCCCGGCTACCGCCGAGGCAAGCGTCCCGTCGGAGGTGCCGTCGCAGATCCTCACCTCTACCCCGGCCCTGGTAGCCATCTCGGCAGCGGCAACCTTGCTCCTCATCCCACCGCTGCCGAAGACCGAGGTTCGGTCACCGATTTCCATCCCACCGAGCTCGGCGAAGTCCTCGACCTCCCGAACCGGTTCGGCCGCGGGGTCCGACCCCGGATCTTTGGTGTAGAGCCCATCCACGTCGGTCAGGAGGACCAGCAGTCGGGCGTCGAGCATGATCGCCACCTGGGCTGCGAGGAAGTCGTTGTCGCCGAAGGTGATCTCGTCGGTCGCGGTGGTGTCGTTCTCGTTGACCACGGGG
>CAITDZ010000086.1 GCA_903891285.1 uncultured Solirubrobacterales bacterium | reverse complement strand
GATCGGGACCCGGGCGGTCTCCTGTCCGAGGCGAAGCCGACGACAGACTTCCTCCCCGTCGATGTCCGGCAGACCGAGGTCGAGGATCACCAGGTCGGGGAGGAAGTCCGGCGCCAACTCGAGTGCGGCACCACCGGCTTCAACGCCCTCCACGGTGAAACCGTCGGCCCGGAGGGTCCTCCGGAGGACATCGACGATCTCGCGATCGTCCTCGACGACGAGGATTCGCGCCCCTTCATTCCTGCCCTCGGAATCTGCCTCCACGAAGCCGGATTGTAGGCACAGCGCGCCCTCCGGAGAAAGGGAATCGGGTCAATCCGGCGAAAAAAACACCCGAATGGCCTCCAAGACGCGGTCGAAGACCCGCAGGAAACCGGCTCGGTCGAAGAAGCAGTCACGCTCCAAGCGGTCCGTCAAGGGGCGGCGGCTCGACCAACGCACCCTCGACCTGATCGGCCTGGGGATGGCGGCACTCGCCGTCTACATGATCTTCCTGCTCTACCTCGGGGGCGAAGGGGGCAGGCTCGGAGAAGGCCTGAGAGAGGGCCTGCTCCTCGGCTTCGGGGTCGGAGCCTTCCTGCTTCCCGTGGGGCTGCTCGTCGCCGCAGCCGTGCTGGTCTTCGCCCCGGACACCTCGGTCGACCGGCCGGTGAAGACCGGTGCAGTGGTCCTGGTGCTCGGCCTCCTGCTTCTCCTGGCCGCCGGGATCCCCGGCGGCCGCGACGGTTCCGAGGGCTACTTCGATTCCAGCTGGTACCCGGGTCATGGGGGGCTGATAGGCGACGGCCTCCACTGGGGGCTCGCCCAGCTCCTGATGCCTGCCGGGGCCGCAATCGTCGGTCTGGCCGCAATCGTTGCCGGGGCGCTGATGGCAACAGGTTGGACGCTCAGTGGCATCACCGCCCGGGTCCGGGGGCTTGGAAGTGGTCTCACAGCTGTCGCAGGCGATGCGACGCTCTCCCTCGGTGGACTTGGTCGGTTGGGCAGGAAGAGGGATGACGCTCCCGGTTCCGACGTGGAGACCGAGCTGCGCCAGATCGAAGAAGGCGATGAGGAGGTCACGGTCGGGCTCTGGTCCGACGACCCGGAGGATTCACCGACCGAACTCGCCGAGCCCGGAGCGACCGGGCCGGATGCCGCCTTCGAAGAGCCTGAAACGGCAGAGGTCGCCGTCCCGGAGGTCGAGCTGGAGCCGGAGCCCGAGGCATCCCCGCCGAGCGAAACCGTGCCCGCCCTCACGCCGATGGGGGAGACCAGGGGAGCGACGGTTTCGACCGGGGTCCCCTTCAGGGTCCCACCGGCGAAGGTCCTGGGCAAGGGGCGGAAGGGCTCCGGCCCATCCACGGGTGAGCAGAAGGAGCTGGCTCGCAAACTGGTCGAGACCCTCGGGCACTTCGGAGTCGAGGCAACCCTGATCGGGGTCGTCACCGGACCGCATGTTTCGAGGTACGAGCTCGAGCTCGCGCCCGGCACGAAGGTGAAGAAGGTCACCGAGCTATCCAACGACCTCGCCTACGCCCTGGCCTCCACCGAGATCCGGATCCTCGCCCCGATCCCCGGCAAGCAGGCGGTCGGGGTCGAGGTACCGAACTCCAGCAGGAAGATGGTCCGTCTCGGTGACGTCTACGCACGTCCACCGGAGAATTCGTCGCCACTCCTGGCCTCTCTGGGAAGGGGAATCGACGGCAAGGCGGTCTCAGCGGACCTGGCCGCAATGCCCCACATACTCGTGGCGGGTACCACTGGCTCGGGCAAGTCGGGATGCGTGAACGCGATCCTCTCCTCGCTCCTCATGCACTCCTCACCGAACGAGCTGCGGCTCGTCCTGGTCGATCCGAAGCAGGTGGAACTCAACCACTACGAGAACGTCCCCCATCTCCTCACCCCGGTCGTGACGAGCCCAAAACTCGCGGCCAACGTCCTTTCGAACCTGCTGGCCGAGATGGAGACCCGATACGGCCTGATGAAGGCAGCGCGGGCGCGAAACATCGCCGACTACAACGCACACCAGGATGCGGAAGGCGGTCCGAGGCTGCCACACATCCTCTGTGTGATCGATGAGCTGGCGGACCTGATGATGGTGTCTCCGGCAGAGGTCGAGTCGGCGATCATCCGACTTGCGCAGAAGTCGAGGGCGACCGGCATCCACCTCGTTCTCGCGACCCAGCGGCCATCGACCGACATCATCACCGGGACGATCAAGGTGAACATCCCCTCCAGGATCGCCTTCGCAGTTTCCTCCCAGACGGATTCCCGGGTAATCCTCGACCAAGGAGGGGCCGAGTCGCTCCTCGGGCAGGGGGACATGCTCTTCCGCGCTCCGGGGACCTCGAAGCTCCAGCGCATCCAGGGTGCCTTCGTCTCGGAGGAGGAGATCGCGAGGATCACGACCCACTGGGCCTCCCAGGGGGAGCCCGAGTTCCAGGAAGAACTCCTTGCCGACAAAGGTCCGCTTGCCGGTGCGGACGGAGACGAGGAGTTCGACCCCGACAGCGACGAGCTGCTCGACGATGCGATCCGGCTCGTCGTCGAGTCCGGTAGTGCATCGGTTTCGATGGTCCAGCGCCGCCTCAGGGTTGGCTACACGAGGGCCGGTCGGTTGATCGACATGCTCGAGCGAAGGGGGGTCATCTCCGGCTACGAGGGCTCGAAGGCCCGCCAGGTCCTGATCGATGAGGCATCCCTCGACGATTTTCTCGACGGTGGCGTTGACTCCGTCGATGCCGTGGCGGTGGGTACCCAGGGCGGAGATGATTCGAACGCCGTCGATCCGGTTGGGCTGGACGAGCCCGCAGGGGACTGAGCAGCTGCAGGCACCCTCGTTACGCTTCCTTCCAAGTGGGAGCGATCGATCGAAAGGGTGGCAGGAAGGCGGGGGACGTAAGGGCCGGCATCCTCGTGACCGGCAATGAGGTGGTCAACGCGACAATTCGCGACGAGAACTCCCCCTGGCTGGCGGAAGAGCTCGCCGGGCTCGGGATCGCCGTCGATCGTGTCCTGATCGTTCCGGACGACGCCGAGGCGATCGAAGAAGGACTGCAACACCTCGCAGCTCGCGATGTCGACATGATCATCACTTCGGGCGGCCTGGGCCCGACCGAGGACGACAAGACCGCCGCGTCGGTCGCCCGCTTTGCTGGAAGGGAGATGCTGCTCGACCCGGACATGGAGCGCAAGATCGCCGGGATCCTCTCCCGATATGCGGCCGCAAGGGGAGTCGAAGTGCCGAAGGATGGCCTCGACGAGGCAAACAGGAAGCAGGCGATGGTCCCGGTTGGGTCGACACCGCTCGACCCTGTCGGGACCGCCCCGGGGCTCGTCGTGCCGGGTCCGGGCGGCGTGGTGGTCGTGGTTCTGCCTGGCCCCCCTCGCGAGCTTCGACCGATGTGGTCGGACGCAGTGGGGACCGAGGCGGTCTCCGAAGTGGTGGGGAGGGCCGAAGAGCTGGAATTGCTGAGGCTGCGCCTGTTCGGGCTCCCGGAGTCCCGTCTGGCGGACGAGCTGCGGAAGATCGAGGAGTCGGGAGCGGATTTCGCAGATCTGGAGGTGACCACCT
>CAITDZ010000085.1 GCA_903891285.1 uncultured Solirubrobacterales bacterium | reverse complement strand
GTTGGGGCTATCGCCGTCGCGACCGTGATCGGCATCCTCGTCCTCTGGCCTGACGGTTCCTCGAACCTCGAACTTGCGGCGGGTCCCCAGTCGGACACCGTCCCCGGGACGGTCGAGGAGCTGAGGGCCGGTCCCTGCCCCGCCCCAATCGAGGGCGAGTGCCTGGACGGACGGATTCTCCTGACGGGTGGACCGGAGGATGGCAAGGAGGTAACGATCCAGCTCTCGGCCGGGGGTCCGAGCCCCGAATTCGAGGTCGGGGATGACGTGAGGGTCACCAAGGCCGGATTCGGCGGATCGACTCCGACCTACTCGGTGATCGATTTCGAACGACGGTCCCCGATGATCTGGTTGGCAGTCATCTTCATCGCCCTCGTAGTCCTTTTCGGCAGATTGCGCGGCGTGCTCTCCCTGCTCGGTCTAGTCCTGAGCCTTGCCGCAGTGATCCTTTTCGTCGTGCCGGCGATCCTCGACGGACGCCCGCCCTTCGCCGTCGCCGTGGTCGGGTCGATGGCAGTGATGCTGATCACGATCCTCCTCTCCCACGGGCGTGGCCCCAAGAGCTTCGCAGCGATCCTCGGTACCGCCGCCAGCCTGCTCCTCGTAGCCCTCCTTGCTGCCTTGGCCACCGGCGTCACCAACCTGACGGGGTTCTCGTCCGAGCAGGCGACGCTGCTCGCGGCCAACGACCCTGGACTCTCGATCAGTGGGTTGCTGGTAGCCGGGATGGTCATCGGTGCCCTTGGGGTACTCGACGACGTGACGATCAGTCAGGCCTCGACCGTCCTGGCATTGAAGGCTGCTGCCCCGGACGAGGGCTTCCGAACCCTTTACCGCCGGGCGATAGACGTAGGCAGGGACCACGTCAGTGCGACCGTCAACACCCTGGTCCTCGCCTATGTCGGCTCATCGTTGCCATTGCTCCTGATCTTCGGGGTCGGGGAGCTCGGTGCATGGGACACGATCAACCTCGAGATCGTGGCAAAGGAGGTAGTGGCGATGCTGGTCGGATCGATCGGGATCATCGCTGCAGTTCCCCTAACGACCGCGCTGGCAGCCTGGATGGCAAGGTCGATCCCGCCCGAACGGCTGGGGGAGGTTGCGGCGGACGGACACCACCATCATTGAGTAGGGCAATTCGGCCCGGGTGACCGGCGGTCAGGGCCTTTCGGTGCCGGACCGGCTCAGACCTGGAGGCCGGCAACCACCACGCCGGCCGTGATGATCACGGCGGTGACCAGCCTGAGCATGCGAGGGGAGAGGGATCGACCCCGGCGGGTGCCCAACCAGGCACGAAGCCCCGTGGCCGATGCCGTGGCCGCGACCGCAACTCCGGTGACGCACTGCATGCACATCAGCTGTACCTGTCCCAGGCCTTGAGCTGCGCGGCCGGGTCCAGGAAGGTGCCGCCCTGGTACCAGCCGGGCGCCGACCAATGCTCGAAGTGGAGGTGGCACGCCGTGCTCCGCCCAGTCGTGCCGACGGTCCCGATCCTCTGTCCGGTTCTGACGAAGGAGCCCTTCTTGAGGGGAGAAGGTTCGCTGAGGTGCATGTAGACGTGGCTCTGACCACCGGTTCCGGCCAGATTGATCACGACGTAGTTCCCGGCGCCGCTCGCCTGGTAGTCGTTCCAGTAGACCCGTCCACCCCTGGCCGCGAACAACGGTCTCCCACAATCGGCCAGCACATCGACCCCCTGATGGCCTCGCCCGGCCCCGATCCCGTCGCCGTAGGTGTGGGGGGCCGGAAGGGGAAAGACAAACCCCAGGAGCCGGAAGGAGAGCCCCGTCCCG
>CAITDZ010000084.1 GCA_903891285.1 uncultured Solirubrobacterales bacterium | reverse complement strand
GTGGTGGCTGCGGCGGGCCCCGCGAACGGTGCCGGTGCACCGCCGAAGCGCAAGGAGCGATCCGGTGGCGGTGGCGGCTCGTCCTCGGCCGACCTGCCCTCCCCCCTGCAGGGCTCGATCTTCAAGGTCGAGGTCGAGGAGGGTGCAGAAATATCCGAGGGAGACCTGGTCTGCGTGATCGAGGCGATGAAGATGGAGAACGAGATCACCGCCCACCGGAGCGGGAAGGTGACCTCGCTGCCGATCTCGGTCGGCGATGCGGTCGCCCCCGGCGACCCACTGGTCACGATCGAATAGGCCGGCTCAGGAACCGGGGCGGGGCCACCTGGGTGCCCAGGCCCGGCAGGACGCACCGGCGCAGTCGCGATACCTCTCGAGCTGGGTCGCCATATAGATCAGCACCTTGCGGTAGCGGACCTCGGCGATCAGGTTCCTGAGCTCGTCGGGGTCCTTCGACAGGTCGTAGAGCTCACCGTCTCCAGTCCTGTGGAGAACGTACTTGTAAGGACCGAGCCTGATCCCCCGATAGAACTCGTCGTAGAGAGGATCCGCCGTTCCCTGACTCAGGTCTCCCACTGAGGTGAGCAGGACCGGCCTGCGGGTGGTCCTGGTCGGATCACGCCAGAACGGCGCCATCGAACGGCCGTCTATCGATCTCCGGGCACCGACCCCGGCCAGCGAGAGCACCGTCGGAGCGATGTCCTGGTTCGCCACCAGTTCCTGACTCCTGGAGCCTGCGGTTATCCCCGGCCCACGGACGAGCATCGGCACCTGGACAGCGGGTTCGTAGGGATATCGCTTGCCGCGAACGAGGCGGTGCTCCCCGTGGAAGAACCCGTTGTCGGAGAACAGAAAGACGTAGGTGGAGGAAAGCCTGCCGGTATCCGCGAGGGTTTCGACCAGGCCAGCGACAGCCTCGTCGACCGACTGGAGTGCCTCGACCGACTTCTGGTACTCCTGTCGAATCGAGGTCGACCTGCTCGCGTTGATCCTGGGCAGGCTCCTGATCCAAGGGGGTTTGTCGCTTACGTTTCGCTCGTCATACCCGACTGGGGTCGGGCGCGGGGTCGACAGCGCAGAGTCGTAGTGACGAACCGCCGGCTCCGGACCGACCGGCGGCCGGGAATCGCCGTGAGGAGTGTGGAACGAGACGTGCGCGAAAAAAGGCTGTCCAGTCGGTGTTGACCGGATCGCTTCCCGAGCCCGAAGCGTTACTGCATCGGTGTGGTAGGAGCAGGCAGCGAGCCCGAGATCCGGACAGCCGGGCGGGTCCTTGACCGTCCCCGGGCCGTAGTTCGCCGCGCCGAACGGGCCGCCGATGCTGCCGTTCAGGTTCAGGCTGTAGCCGTAGTACTCCCGGGTCGACTCATCGTTCCCGTCGGCCTGCCAGACATCCCACCCCGGTGGGACCACCTCGGTCGGGTAGCCATCGGGCTGGCCGTAGAAGTTCATGAACTTGCCGAACTGCATCGTCCGGTAGCCGCCCTCCCTCATCCAGACGGCCAGATTCTGGTCGTATATCTCACCATTCTGGAAGGCGCTCCAGCCGCCGTCCGCTCCCTCGACCCGGCGAACTCCGTGGTTGGTCGAGTACCTACCCGAGAGCATCGAAGCCCTCGACGGTGCACAGACAGGGTTGGGGGTCTGGTAGCGGGTGAACCGGATCCCGTTCCGGAGCAGAGCCGCCCTGGTCAGGGGCATGTTCGGCCGTGCCTGGCCGCTCGAGTCCACCCAGGTCCCGTCGAGGTGGAGATTGGCGAAATCGTCGAGCTGGATCAGCACGAAATTGGGCCGGGTCGAAGCCGAGGCACCCTCCGGGCGAAAGACCAAGAGGAGGGCCACTGCGAATCCGAGCAGGAGGAGCCCGACCATCCTGGTCAACGGCGCTCGGATGTGGGTCTCACCAATCACTCGTTGCTTGGTCCTCTACGTCGCTCATTCGCTGGATGGATAGATTCCCGGCCATGTCCTTTGCGGGAATGTTCTCTTTGCAGGGTTTCCGGGTGGGCCGCCCATCCGCGGCCCTTCGAGGCTGCGGGCTGGATCGGGCAATCCCGATCGTCCCTGCCTCAGGCGTTGAAACCCGCCGATCGGCACAGAGTATCGGCCGAAACCGCGAATCCAAAGCGGCCCGCTGAGTGGGTCCGGAGGTCCCAATCCGGGTCGCAGGGGCATCCGACGCCGAGGTCGTAACCGAACTGATCGCGGCCTTTCGCGACTACCTCGATCGAGACGCTCCGACCGAGGAAGGGATCGAGGGAACGGTCTCTACCCTGCTGACCGACCCCGGTACCGAGTTCCTGCTGGCCGGCGAGCCCGAGGTCGGCCTGGCCCAGGTCCGGTACCGGCCCTCGGTCTGGACCGGAACCGAGGATGCCTGGCTCGAGGATGTATTCGTCCTCGAGGAGGCCCGCGGGGACGGGGTCGGCCGACTGCTTACCGAGGCGGCCGTCAGGCGAGCCGGCCAAAGGGGCTGCGGCCGGATCCAGCTCGAGTCGAATGCGGCCAACGAGGCAGCAATCAAGCTCTACGAATCGATCGGGTTCCGGGCCAGCCACCTGCCCGATCGGTGGGGAGATACGCCCGACATCTGCATGACGCTGGAGATAGACCCGGCAGGCTGACCCTCGGGCCGGATCGTCTGCCGCTCAGCCGCCGGCGCCCAGCTTCTTTACCGCCTCGCGGAAGTTCTTGACCTCCAGCGACGGGCGCTTGCGGCCGTCGAGCTTCTCCTTGTGCCGGTTGACCCAGATCACCGGCACCTTCATCTTGATCAGGGGTGCAACGTCGGTCTCGTAGTCGGAGCCGATGTGGAGCCAGCCCTTCTTGCCCCCGATCCGGCGGGCGCACTCCTTGAAGTGGGTCGGATCGGGCTTGTAGCTTCGAACCTGCTGGGCGGTGACCACCAGGTCGAGGTCGGTCCGAAGGTGGCGACGGGAGATCCCCAGCATCTTGTCGTCGATGTTCGAGACGATCCCGATGTCGTACTTCTTGGCCAGCCGGTCCATCGCGGCGTTCGATTCGCGGAAGGGGAGCCAGTAGGCAACGCTGTCGGGCAGGAACTGGGCCCGCGAGGGCTCGATCTCCCAGCCGATCTCCTCGCCTACCTTGATCACCGCCCTCCTCAGGACCTCGGCGTAGAGCTCGTAGGAGCCAGCCATGATCTCGGCCTGTACCTCGAAGAACCGGTTCATGAAGGGATCGGGATCGAAACTGAACCCGTCCTTCTCGGCCTCCTTCAGGCAGGCTTCGGAGATCCCTTTTTCCCAGTCGATAAGGGTTCCGTAACAGTCGGTGGTGACCCACTCGATCGTCTTGAGGCTCGGAAGCGGCATACCCGACCCCCCATTATGACGGTAGGCTGGCAGTTCGGTGCCGCCCGTCCCCCAGTGGTGCCCGACAATGGACCTCCTCGAATACCAGGGAAAAGAGCTGTTCTCGAAGCATGGACTTCCGGTTCCGGTCGGGAAGCACGCTCCGGATGCCGAATCCGCGGTCGAAGCAGCGGATCAGATCGGGTATCCAGTGGCGGTCAAGGCCCAGGTCCTGATCGGTGGACGGGGCAAGGCAGGTGGGATCAAGATCGCCTCCAACGCCGAGGAGGCGGCAGCCCACGCCGAGGCGATCATCGGGATGGAGATCACCGGACCCCACGGCGAAGGCCCCTTCACCGTCGGGGAGCTCTGGATCGAGGAGGGCTCGGAGATCGAGGCCGAGTACTACGCCTCGGTGATCCTCGACCGGGCGGCGAAGAAGCTCCTGGTGCTGCTCTCGGCGACCGGCGGGATGGACGTCGAGGCGATCGCCGAGTCCGATCCGGACGCCCTGGTTCGCCACCACGTCGACCCCGTCAAGGGCCTGGCGGAGGACGAAGCGGTGGAGGTGGCACGCAAGGCCGGCATCCCGGAGGAAACCGCCGACCAGGTGGCGGCAATCCTGATCTCCCTCGTCGAGATCGCGAAGGCCGAGGACGCGACCCTGATCGAACTGAACCCGCTTGCAGTAGTCGCCGGCGGGAAGGTGGTCGCCCTCGACGCCAAGGTGACGATCGACGGCAACTCGCTCTTCCGCCACCCCGAACTTGCCGATCTGGCCGATGATCTGGGTGGCGACCCCCAGGAGGAGATGGCCCGCCGGAAGGGCCTGACCTACGTCAAGCTCGACGGCGACATCGGGGTCTTCGGTAACGGGGCCGGCCTCTGCATGTCCACCCTCGACGTGGTCGCCCAGGCCGGTGGGAGGCCCGCCAACTTCCTCGATGCGGGTGGCGGCGCCAGGGCCGAAGGAATCATGGACGCACTCGAGGTCATCACCTCCGACCCCAAGGTCAAGGCAGTCCTGTTCAACATCTTCGGCGGGATCACCCGCGGCGACGAGGTCGCCCGCGGAATCATCGAGGCGACCGAGCGGAGTGGGATCGACCTGCCGATGGTCGTCCGCCTGGACGGGACCAACTCCGACGAGGGCCTCGCCCTGCTCAGTGAGTCGGGGATCGACAACCTCCATTACGAGAAGACGATGCTCGGTGCAGCCGAGAAGGTCGTCGAGCTGGCAGGCGGTTCCGGCGAGTGAGCATCATCGTCGACCAGGACACCCGCCTCGTGGTCGCCGGACTCACCGGTCGCGAGGGGAGCTTCCACGGGCTGAGGAACCGCGAACAGGGAACCGAGGTCGTGGCAGGGGTGACTCCCGGAAAGGGCGGCCAGGACGTCGAGGGAATACCGGTCTTCGACACCGTTGCCGAAGCCGTCTCCGAGACCGGCGCCAATACCTCGATGATCCTGGTGCCTCCGCCGTTCGCGGCCGGCGCGATGGACGAAGCGATCGACGCCGGAATCGGCACCGTGATCGCGATTACCGAAGGGGTTCCGGTGATGGACATGCTCGACACCTACTGGAAGGCCCGTGACGCCGGGGTCCGCCTGATCGGGCCGAACTGTCCCGGGGTCCTCTCCCCCGGCAAGGCGAACGTCGGGATCATCCCCGCAGAGTTCTTCGAGGCCGGGCCGATCGGGGTCGTCTCCAAGTCGGGGACCCTGACCTACCAGATCGGGAACGAGCTGGGCCAAGCCGGCGCCGGCAACTCGTCGATCGTCGGGATCGGAGGGGATCCGGTGGTCGGATCAGACTTCGTCGACGTGCTGGCCCTTTTCGAGGAGGATCCCGAGACCGAGATGATCGTGATGGTCGGGGAGATCGGTGGCGATGCGGAAGAACGGGCCGCCGAGTACATCGCCGAGAACCTCTCCAAACCGGTGGTCGCCTACATCGCCGGCTTCACCGCCCCACCCGGCAAGCAGATGGGCCACGCCGGGGCGATCATCTCCGGCTCATCGGGGACCGCCCAGGCGAAGAAGGATGCCCTCGAGGCCAAGGGAATCCGGGTCGGCAAGAGCCCGACCGAGACGGCGACGATCGCGGTAGAGGTACTCGGCGGTTAGGGACGACCCGGAATGGAAGCGAGCCGGGCAGACGACCTGATCGAGCGGGCCCGTACGGGCTCGACCCGACCGGGTCCCGCCCGGCTGGTGCTCGCGATCGGGATGGTGGTCTCGGCGATCCTCGCCCTGACCCTCGGCAGTCACGCCTCCTTCACGGTCGACGAGTACTCCTGGATCTCGCTGAGTGCCGACTTCAGCCTCGGTGAGGCCTTCGACGCCTACGTCGGCCACCTGATCGCGATACCGAAGCTGATCTACTGGATCGTCCTCGAGCTGATCGGTATACCCGGCTACGCCGTCTTCCAGCTGCTTACCCTCGCATCGCTCTTCCTGATGGTCGGGCTGCTGTTCGCCTTCCTCCGAAAGCGGGTGCCGGACTTCGTCGCGCTCGCCCCCTGCCTCGTCCTCCTCGTCTTCCCGGTCGATCACCTCCACTACCTGACCGGCAACGGCATAGCGATCTCGCTCGCCCTCGCCTTCGGGATCGCCGCCCTGCTCGCCTGGGATCGGGACAGCCGGTCCGGCGACTGGTGGGCCTTCGCCTTCCTGATCCTCGGGATCTGTACTTACACGGTGGCCGTCCCCTTCGCGATCGGCCTGCTCGCCGTCGCGATCTTCCGGAGCGAGGACCGGCGCCGGGCCTGGGTCCCGGCGATACCACTCGTCGCCTACGCGATCTGGCGGGTGGTCGCAGCGAGCGGCGGGGTCGAGAGCGAGACCGGGAGCACCGACTGGGCCAACCTCTTCCTGCTGCCCGCCTGGACCTTCCAGTCGCTCGGCGCGGTGCTGGCCGCGCTTACCGGCCTCGGGTTCGACTTCTCGAACGTTGCCGGGGGGCCAGCGAGCGAGCAGGGTCGGCTGGTCGGGCCGGCCTTCGCGGTCGCCGCGCTGCTGGCCCTCGCCTGGCGGGCCAGGCTCGGCCGGATGCCGATCGGATTCTGGGTGGTAGGAGCAGCGCTCCTGGCGCTTTTCGCCTCCCAGGTCCTGGTCTGGGGCACGCTCGACGCGCGGGACCCCGGGGCTCCGAGGTATCTGCTCCCGGGCGCAGTCCTGGTGGTGATGGTCGCCTTCGAAGCCGCCCGGGGCCTGGGCTGGACGAGGGCAGCTTTCTCCGGGCTCTGGATCGTGGCTGCGGCGAGCCTGCTGATCAGCATCGGCATCCTCGCCAGGAACACCGAGTGGCTCGAGACGGTCGAGCTCGGGGCGAAAGCCGAGATCACCGCGGTCCAGATACTCGCCGACTCGACCAAGGAGCCCCTGCCCCCGACCGAGCAGCCGAGGGACCGGATCAGGAGCGAGTTCGACCCGGCCAAGGCCGCGACCTACGGCAACCTCGGGTTCTCCGAGGAGGGCCTCGCCTCGCAACCCGGCTGGGTCGGCAAGCGGGTCGATGACTTCCTCGCCGAATCGCTCCAGCTCGGGCTGAACCCGCTTCGTCCCGGAGCGGTCCCGACCGGCTGTCGTCCCGCCGAACCCGACCGGTTCGCGCCCTACTCGACCAAGCTCAGGCTGTCGGGGTCCGGTGCGGTGCTCCGGGCGACCGGTGAACTGGACCTGACCCTCGGACGGTACGGCGGCTGGGGCTCGGTCGAACTCGGACCGATGGCACCCGGGGCGGTCCGCAAGCTCTGGTTACCCGACGACGGCGGCACGACCGACTGGTTCATCCAGGCCACGCCGGAGGGATCCGGCTCCCTGGCCGACCTCGAGATCTGCGACTTCAGCTGAGCGGGGCGGTCGAAACCGGGGCGAGCGGATCCCGGTCGGCCGGGGCCGGCCGGCCCTGGAGGCCAACCCCCACTGGGGTGCTCCTGGCCGGGATGGCACTCTCGGCAGTCCTGGTATTCGGATTCGGTCGCCGAGCCTATTTCTCAGGGGACGAACTCTCGATCGTCTCCCTGGTAGGCAGGCTCCAGCCATCGGAACTGTTCGAGCCCTATGTGGGGCACCTGGTGCCGATTCCGCTGCTCGCTTACCGCGCGGTACTCGAAGTCTTCGGTACCGGCGAGTACTTCGCCTTCCAGGCCATGACCCTGTTGGCGATCTTCCTGCTGGCCTGGTTCCTCTTCCTCTGGGCGAAGGAACGGGTTCCGGCCTGGGTCGCCGTGGCTCCCTGCCTGCTGCTGACGATCTTCCCCCAGGACATCCTCCACTACCTGGCCGGCAACGGATTCACGATCGTCTTCGCCCTCGCCTGCGGGGTCGGGGCGCTATACGCATTCGATCGGAAGACGGGCCTCGGTGACGTCGCCGCCTTCATCCTGCTGGTCCTCGGGATGATGACCTACACGGTCGCAGTCGCCTTCGCGATCGGGGTCCTGGTCGCCGCGCTGCTCGACCGCGATCGGAGGAGGGCCTGGGTGGCCGGGCTGCCCCTCATCGCCTACGCAGTCTGGAGGCTCACGGTGGCAAGCGCGAGCACCGAGATAGAGGACACCGGCCCCGACTTCGTCAACCTCCTCCTGCTGCCGGCTTGGACCTTCCAGTCGATCGGCGGATCGCTGGCGGCCCTGTTCGGGCTCGACTTCGACTTCTCGGGGGTAGCGGCCGAAGATGGAGCCGCCACCTTTGCTGCCGCCTCGCTGGCAGTCGTCTTCCTCGGCTACGGAGCAGTGGTCATCGCCCGGGGAAGAGCCGGATCCGGCCTGGTGGTGGTCGCGGCGATCGCCCTGGCCCTGTTTGCCTCCCAGACCCTCGTCTGGGGGACGTTCGAGGCGAGGCCCGGTCCGGGGGAGGATCGCTACCTCTACCCCGGGGTCGTGGCGGTGGTCCTGATCGGCCTGGAGCTGGTCCGGCGGGTCGAGTGGGACAGGATCAAGGTCGGGGCGGTCTGGCTGGTGACCATTCTCTCCCTGATAGGTGCAATCGGGATCCTGGCCGTTTCAGGGAACAGGAAGTCGCTTGCCGGCAGCGCCCGGGCCGAGGTGCTCGGGGTCACCCTGTTGGCATCGACCGAACAGCCACCGAAGGTCGCCGACCAGCCGCGGGATGCGATCCGGAAGAGCTTCGACCCGGAGGACGGCTCCCGGTTCGGCTACCTCGGCTTCACCGAGGCCGACCTCGCCGGGGAGGACTCCGAGTGGGGCGAGACGGTGGACGCCTTCCTCGCCGGATCGCTCAGGCTGGGGTTGAGGCCCGTGCCGAAGGGCGTGGTCGCCTGGCGCTGCCGCCCCGCTTCGGTCCCAGCGAATGCCATCGGCGACCGAGTGCTGCTCCCGGTACGCGGGGCGATCCTCTACTCGGAAAGACCGCTCGAGCTCCTGCTCGGTCGGTACGGGGAGGCGGCCACGGTCCCGATGGGTCCGCTCGGGGCCCAGCGACCGGGCACCATTCGCCTTCCCCGCGACGATGGGCGGAAGAGGTGGTTCGTTACGGTCGCCGCCGGGTCGCCCGGAACCCTGGCCGATCTGACCGTCTGCCGGTACCGGCCGGCCGCCTCCCTCGCGGTATCATCGCCCTTCCCGAAGGGCCCTCCGAGGCCCCCGGACCAAGCCAAGTCCGTGACACCGGCATCGCCCGGCGGACCCTGAACCAGAAGACCCGAGGAGAACGTGGCCGAGACGATCAGCTTCGCCCGAGGAGCACCCAGCCCCGACCTGATCCCGGTCGAGGCGATCCGGACCGCCACGGCCAGGGCCCTCGAAGACGACTGGCAGACCGCGCTTTCCTACGGGGTGGGGATCGGGCATCCCGGACTCTGTGAACGGATCGCCCAGACCCATGGCATACCGGCCGGTGGCGTGATGGTCACCAACGGCTCGCTTGAGGGCGGGGCGATGGTCTTCAGGCACCTGGTCTCCCCCGGAACCCGGGTTGCGGTCGAACAGCCGTCCTACGACAGGACCCTGCTCCTGCTCGAGCAGCTCGGGGCCGAGTTCGTACCGATCCCGCTCGAGTCGGACGGACTGGACGTGGATGCCCTGGAGAGGGCGCTCGAGGCCGGTCCGATCGAGCTGGTCCACGTGATTCCCAACTTCCACAATCCGGCTGGCTGCACCCTCTCTGAGGAGAAGCGCAGGCGGCTGGTCGAGCTGGCTGCGGCGCATGGTTTCACGATCTTCGAGGACGACCCCTACCGGGAGGTCTACTTCGGGGACCCGCCTCCGCCGACCATGCTCTCGATCGACGAGGCCGACCGGGTGATCCACTCCTCCTCGTACTCGAAGACCGTCAGCCCCGGGATCCGGGCCGGCTACCTGGCCGGTCCCGAGGCGACCATCGCCCAGCTGGCCAAGACGGCGAACGAGAACTACATCTCGCCGAACATGCTGTCGGGAAGCCTGGTCCTCCAGCTGTACGAATCGGGGGCCTACGAGGAGAACCTGGGCGAGGTCAGGGAACGACTGGCGGAACGCCGGGACGCCCTGGTCGAGGCCCTCGGAAGCCACCTTCCGGATGCCCGGTTCGAAGTCCCGGGTGGCGGCTACTTCCTCTGGGCAGACCTCGGTGAAGGAGCCGATACGGTCGCCCTCTCCGAGCGCTCGAAAGAGGCCGGGGCCCCATTCATCCCCGGCACCGATTTCATGCTCGACGGAGGCTGGAACCTCCTCCGATTCTCGTTCGCCTCGGTCCCGCCCGATCTGATCGACGAGGGCGTCGGCCGGATCGCTTCGGTCGCCTGAGCGACCGGACGAGCCTCAGGCTCCCCTGACCCGACAGCGGGCGACGACCCAGGGAAGCGAAGTCGTCACCTCGACCGGTTCCACTGCGGTCGAGAGGAAGTCCCGGAAGGTCCGGGAGTTCCAGTGGTTGACGTGCTCGGGATGGTTGCCCAAACCCGATACGTACTTCCCCCGGGCAAGGCTGCCGAGCCTGAACCAGGGCTCGTGGGGGACCGAGAGGATCAGGTCGCGCAAGGAGACCCGGGCCAACTCTGCGAGTGCCGGCCTGGGGTCGGGTATGTGCTCGAGCACCTCGAGGCAGAGGACCAGGTCGAATGAATCGTCGTCGAAGGGGAGCTTCAGCAGGTCGGCCGTGTCGAATTGATCCCCGGGAAGGCGTTCGGCTGCAAAGGCGACCGAGCCGGGGTTGAGGTCGACCCCGGTGACCGGATGGGGCAGGAGGTCGCCGAGCCGCTCGATCGTCTCGCCCTCACCGCAGCCGGCATCGAGCACCGCGCTGGGGAAGCTCTCCCGGACCATCCTTCCGACCGTCTCGAAGAAACGGTCGAAGAGGCGCCTGACCACCGGGTTGCCGGTCTGGAACTTCTCGTAGTTGGTCGTCTCCACGGCGACCCAACCTAGTGGACGGACCGCCCGCTGCGGGGGTCAGGCGCCGTCCGTCATCAGGCTGCCGACCACGGCCTCGTAGAACCCTTCCCCCGCGCGGCTTTCGGTGACGGTGACGTTGTCGAACCGGGGAAGGGCCTCGCGGATGCCGGGGTCTCGCTCCGGTCCGTTTGCGACCAGGAAGAAGCGACCGACCACCCGGGCGACGTCGAGATCCTCGAGTGAGTCCCCGACTGCGACCGTCTGCTCCCGGTCGTAGCCCATGATCCGGGCGTGCGCCTCGACCCCTGCCGCCTTCGAAACGGCCTTCGGAACGAGGTGGTAGGCGTGGGAGTACTCGATGCCGGGCATCCGGTGGCCGATCGCCCCGTTGTCGAGCAGGCGGAGGTCCCCGTGCCCGGACTCCGCGAGGAATGCGTTGACCTCCTCGGTATCCACCTCACCCCTGAACAGGTGGGAGGTCTCGCGGTCGAGGTGCCAGGGCTCATGGAACTCGAGCCTCCCCCCGTAGCGCTCGAAAAGGAGGTCGGGGACGCCCCTCTCGGTCACCTGCTCGACCACCGTCTTCGAGGGATCGGCGTCGAAGTCGCCGAGCAGGAGGGTGATCTCCCCATCCACCACGACCCCGGAACCGGCCTCGAAGATGTAGCTCGGCTGGCCGATCAGGCGGGCGTCCTCGTGGACCTGGGCTCGACGCCGTCCCGACATGAGCACGACTTCGGCCCCGGCCCGGTCACAGGCCTGGAGTGCCCGGGCCTGGCTGAGCGAGAAGTTCCCCTCGAAGTCGGTGAACAGCGAAGCGCCCCGGCCGAGCAGCGTGCCGTCGAGGTCGGTGTAGAAGCAGCGGATCGCCATCTAGGCGATTTCGGGGGCGAGGCTCGCGAACGGCGGCCTCACCGCCGGGCCCTGCCGGGCATCCCCAGCGGCCGTGATCCGGCCCAGTTCGGGCCGGTCGAGGCGATCGAGCACCTCGGCCAGGGCCGATGTCACCTCGTTCGCCATCCCGTTCAGGGCCGAGAGACTCTGGTGGGCATTCCTCTTGGTGCCGAGGTCGACCTGGGCCATCGCGTCCAGCCCGACCCGGTCCCAGACCTCGACCAGCATCGCGATCTCCACCCCGTATCCCGTGTGGAACGGGATCGAGGTGAGGACGTCCCGGCGTACCGCGACCTCCCCGGCCAGCGGCTGGTCGAAGCCGACCAGCTCCGGAACGCACCTGGCAAGCAGGGGCTTGGCGGTCAGCTCGGTGACCCGACCCCCTCCCCGAATCGATTCGCTCTCCCCCTGCCGGAACGGACGTCGGTAGAACCCCTTGACGAAGGCCCTCTCGGGGTCGGTCAACAGTGGGCCGAGCAGGCCCGTCACGTAGTGACGCCCGAAGTCCGCGACGTCGCCATCGACGTAGACGACGATCTCCCCGCTCGCCGCCCGGAGCGCCCGCCACATCGCATCCCCCTTGCCACGGACCGGGCCGACCGAGGGCATCAGCGAGGTCTCGGAGACGACCTCCGCCCCGGCCGCCCGGGCGGTCGCCGCCGTCCCGTCGGCCGAGTCGGCGTCTATCACCACGACCTGGTCGACGAGTCCCATGCCGACCAGCACCTGGAGTTCGGCGACCGTGTGGGCGATCGTGCCAGCTGCGTCCCGGGTCGGGACGACGACCGAGACGGTGGAGCCGGACTCGGCCTTGGCGCGGGCAAGGTCTGAGACCGGGAAGTCGGTATGCGTGAAGGTGTCTAGCATCGGTCCGGTGGAAGACGGCAACGACGTGGGGAGCGTGCGCACGGCGGCCGGTCGGCTCAGTCTAGAGCGGCCGGCGATAGTCGGCGTCGTCAATGCGACCCCAGACTCCTTCTCCGACGAGGGCGACCGGACCGAGGCTTCATTCGTGCGGAAAGTGACCGATCACGTCGAGGCGGGCGCGACGGTGATCGAAGTGGGTGGCGAGTCGAACGTGACCAACCGGCCCGCCGTCGATGCCGAGGAAGAGGTGGCCAGGGTGGTACCGGTGGTCGGGGCGGCAGTCGCCCTGGGCGCGACGGTCTCGATCGACACCTACAAGCCCGAGGTCGCCGAACGGGCTCTGGAGGCAGGTGCCGCGATCGTCAACGACATCAGCGGAAGCTCACGCGAGGAGATGCTGGCGGTCTGCGCCCGGCACGGGGCAGGGATGGTGGTGATGCACACCGAGGTGCCGCCGAAGACCCAGAAGTGGGACGAAGACCTCTACCCCGATGGTGTGGTCGCCCGTCAGGTCGAGTTCTTCGCCGAGCGACTCGAGGACCTTGCCGAAGCCGGTATCGAGCCCGACCAGGTGGTGCTCGACCCCGGCCCCGACTTCGGGAAGACCCCCCTTCAGACGATCGAATCGCTGCGGGGGATCCCCACCCTGATCGAGGAGTTCGGGCGGCCCGTGATGCTCGCCGTCTCCCGCAAGGACTTCGTCGGTGCCCTTACCGAACGCCGGCCCAGGGAACGGGCCGCCGGAACCCTGGCTGCGATCGGCTTCGGTCTAGATGCCGGCGCGAGGCTGCTCCGGGTCCACGACGTCGCCGGGACCGCCGACTACCTGCGGGTGCGGGAAGCGCTGCTCGGGGAGGTCGAGGTCTCACCGGGACTGAGGATCTCCGACGAGGTCCGAAGGGAACCGCCGGCCGGGTCGGATCGGAGTTGAACGAAGTCGATCGCTCGCTGCTCGGCTCCCCATGGGCCGTCGCGATCGACCCGGCCAGACGGGACGGGCGGGTCGAGCGCTCCCGGGTCGAGCCTGGACTGGACGCGGTCATCGAGCCGATCCCCGACCAACTGGACCCCGGGGTCGCCGAGATGCTCGAGCGGTCCGGGATAGGATCGCTCTACGCCCACCAGGTCGAGGCCTGGCGCGAGGCCCGCGAGTCGAACCTGGTCATAACCACCCCGACCGCCTCGGGCAAATCCCTCGCCTTCAACCTGCCGGTGCTCGACGGCCTGGCCCGTCCCGGTCGCTCGGCTGCGCTCTACCTCTACCCGACCAAGGCCCTCGCCCAGGACCAGGCCCGGGCCCTCGCCCAGCTGAATCCCCCCGGCCTCCGCTACGCGATCTACGACGGCGATACTCCACGGGACCGCAGGGCTGCGATCCGCCGGGAGTCGAACCTGGTCATGACCAACCCCGACATGCTCCACGTCGGGATCCTGCCCAACCACCAGGCGTGGGGGAACTTCCTCAAACGGCTCGACTGGGTGGTGATCGACGAGGCCCACACCTACCGCGGCGTCTTCGGCTCGAACGTCGCGAACGTGATCCGGAGGCTCAGGAGGATCTGCGCCGCTTACGGTTCGACACCCCGCTTCCTGCTCGCCTCGGCGACGATCGCCAACCCGGTCGAACTAGCCGAACGGCTGGTCGGAGAGGACTTCCGTCAGGTATCCGAAGGTGGGGCTCCCTCCGCCGAACGGGAGGTCGTCGTCTGGAATCCGCCGCTGATCGACCGGGCAACGGGCACAAGGCGCTCGGCGATCGCCGAGGCCGCCGACCTGCTGGCCGAGCTGGTCGCCTTCGAGATAAGGACGATCTGCTTCATGAAGAGCCGCCGGGGCATCGAGCTGATCCGCAAGTTCGCCGCCGAGCGACTCGAGTCGAAAGGCCGACCCGACCTGGCCGAGCGGATCGCACCGTACCGCGCCGGTTACACCCCGGCCCAGAGGCGGGACATCGAGGCCCGCCTCTCATCCGGCGAGCTGCTCGGGGTCGCCGCAACCGACGCGCTCGAGCTGGGGATAGACGTGGGCCACCTCGACGCGGCGATCTGCGTCAACTTCCCCGGGACGGTCGCCGGCCTCCGGCAGATGTGGGGCCGGGCCGGCAGGAAGAGCCGCGGCCTGGCCGTCTACGTGGCCGGTCCGGACGGGCTCGACCAGTACTTCTGTCGCCACCCGGATGAGTTCCTCGACCGATCGGTCGAGGCGGCGATCCTCGACCATGGCTCCCCCGAGATCGCAGCCCGCCACCTGGCCGCGGCCGCCTACGAACTGCCCCTAGGGCCTGACGAGGGGAGGTGGTTCGGGGAGGGTGCGACGAAGACGGCGAACGACCTGGTCAGGGAGGGCGTCCTCCGGAAGACCGGGAAAGGACTGGTCCCGCGACGATCGGGCTTCGTCGCCTCGGGGATATCACTCAGGTC
>CAITDZ010000083.1 GCA_903891285.1 uncultured Solirubrobacterales bacterium | reverse complement strand
TCCTGGCCGCCGAGCAGCGCCGACGACGAAGCCGCACCCTCGGACTCACCGCCCTGGGGATCGGGGTACTCGTCGTGGCCGGGATCGTGCTCTCCCAGGTTTGGGGAAGCGGAGGCACGGGCGACGAGGCTGCCTCCGGCAATGCGACCACCTCCTCTTCGCCAGGTGGCTCGAAGCCCGCGGAACCCGGGGCCGCTACTCGCGACCGGGCCGGCTGGCGCCCGTGGAAGGGTCCCGTCCCGATCCTGATGTACCACCCGATCCAGGAGCCGGTCGAGGGCAACCCCTACCCCGATCTCTTCCTGACCAAGGAGGACTTCGCCGATCAGGTCCGGTGGCTCGAGGAGGTCGGCTACCAGGCGGTTACCCTGGAGGAGGTCCTGAACAGCTGGTTCGAGGATGGCACCCTCCCGCCCAAGCCGGTCGTCCTCTCCTTCGACGACGGCTACCAGAGCCAGTACGAGAACGCCTTCCCCCTGATGCAGAGACTCGGCTGGCCCGGTGTCCTGAACCTGAAGGCGCTCGAGTCCGACATCTACGACAGCCAGGTCGAGGAAATGGTCGCCGCCGGCTGGGAGGTCGCCTCGCACTCGGCGACCCACCCGGACCTCCCCTCCCTCTCCGACTCCCAGCTCGAGGACGAGATGGTCCGCTCCCGGCGCATCCTCGAGAAGCAGTTCGCTACCCGGGTGACCGATTTCTGTTACCCGGCAGGGAGCTACGACGACCGGGTGATCGCGGCAGTCAGGGGAGCCGGCTACCGCTCGGCGACCAGCACCGAGCCGGGACTGGCCCGGCCCTCGGATCGCTGGAGCCTCGACCGGATCAGGATCGAGCTGGGTGACGGTGCGGCCGAGCTGGAATCGAAGCTCGCCTCGGCCGGCGCCTGAGCTACTCCATGTACTTGACCAGGCGCCAGTAGGAGAGGACCATGATCGTGGTCATCGCCGTCGCCGAGCCGATGCACCACTGACAGGTCGTCTGAAGCTCGGTCACCGAGTAGAAGGTCAGGTACATCGAGGTGCCGAACCCGAAGGTGCCGAGGAAGGCGGTGATGAACCTGCCCGCGTTGCCAGGAACGAGCAGGGAAAGGAGCACCAGCGAGTACCCGGTCAGGCCGACCGTGGTGGTCCTGATCCCGAAGAAGAGGTCTGCCCCGTCGGAGTACTGGGCCGCCGTGCAGCCCCCGGTCGAACAGGTCGGCAGCTCCCCGGATGCCCACTTGATCGCCAGATAGGCCGCGAAGGACATCCCGGCAAGGGCGACCAGGCCGACGGTGATCCGGGCCGCGAGTTCGGGCAGGGGGCCGGTGCGGAAGAAGTTGTAGATCACCAGGCCCGAAACGGGGACGAGCGGGATCTGGGTGATCGCGATCGACTCCGTGGTCGTATCCGGGAGCACCGAAATCAGCACACCGAAAGCGACGAGCAGGCCCACCCAGGGGAGGAAGTATCGGACAGCCCTCATCTGGGTAATCCTAGATAGAAGCCCTGCCCGGCCCGCTCACCTGCCTTCAGACGGTGCGGAGCTGGCCTGCCTCGTTCCAGAGGGTGATCACCGGTCGTTGGTGCTCGAAACCGAGCAGGCAGACCGCAGCCGTCCCCAGGTTCAACTTGACCCCGTCCTCCGGGGCGAGGCCGACCCAGCGCGCCCCCACGACCCTCAAGACGTGTCCGTGGGCGACGAAAAGCCAGTTGCCCTCCCCCTCCCTTGCGGCCGTGACCAGCGGGTCGACTCGGGCGCCGACCTCGGCGGCAGTCTCCCCACCCGGGCAGCCATCCTCGAAGAGCGACCAGTCGGGCTTCGTCTCCTGGATCTCCACCGTGGTCAGCCCTTCGTACTCGCCGTAGTCCCACTCCATCAGGGCCTCGTCGGTAGCCGCGGCCTCCCCGAATCCGGCCAGGCTGCAGGTCTCGACCGCCCTGTCCAGCGGACTGGTGACCACCCTCTCGAACTCCATTCCGGCCAGGCGCCTGCCGGCCGCCCGGGCCTCCTCCCGCCCGGCCTCGGTCAGCTCGATGTCGGTCCTGCCGGTGTGGCGACGGGAGATCGTCCATTCGGTCTCCCCGTGGCGGAGGAGGACCAGGTATCGCTCTGATCGGGACACGACCGGGACTGTCTTCGGGAGGGCCGGAGGCGGGACCGGGGGGACCTAGGAGGTGATGCCTCCGAGCATGAAGCAGCCGATCGCCGAGTACCAGGCCTCCTCGAGGGCAAGGACGACCCCGGTCGCCTCGCGGTCGGTGCCACGGAAGGCATCCAGCCCGGCCCGTCCCCACCTGCTCGACCAGACCGGGTAGCCGGCACTGAGGCCCCGGCGCTGGAGCACCGACGACCAGTACTCCACGGTAGAGAGCGCTCCCTCCGTGGCGTTCGGGAGGAGTTCGGATCCCGCGCCCGCCGGGATCGCCTCGCCCAGGCCGAAGGTGTCGAGGCCGAGGACCGAATCACCAGAGACCAGGACCGAACCGATCACGAAGTAGGAGATCGCCTGGGAGGCCTGGACCATCTCCCGGTCCAGCGGATTGGTCCCCTTCGGGATCCGGTCGACCGTTCTGCCGAGCCCCTTGAAGGCCGGGTAGATGTAGTCGGGCACGCCGCCCAGGCCGATCGCCTGCACTACATCCTCGAAGTACCGCTCGCTGGCCCGACCACCCCGGATCAGGAAGTTGGTGTAACCCGACAGGTAGTCCGCAACCGCTTGCTCCGACTTGCGGGGGGCACGGGGCGAGCGTGAGACGAGAGCGGCCTCGACGGCATCCGGTCCGAACACCTCGATCGACGTGCCGGCGTCGGCCACCACGCCTGCCAGCCCGGCCAG
>CAITDZ010000082.1 GCA_903891285.1 uncultured Solirubrobacterales bacterium | reverse complement strand
GCGTACCCGGTCGACCAGCTCGGCCAGGGGCAGGGGCTCGGGGAACCGGCCGACCATCCCGACGAAGCTCCCCTTAGCCTCTCCCAGTCTGGCCGGTTCGGGTTCGACCGCGAGCTCCCGACAGAGCAGGGCGTTGTTCCCGGTCACCGGGCTGGCGTCGAGCGGCAGGTGGTAGGCGGCTATCGAGAGGTCGGCTTCCAGGGCTGCCTTCAGCCTCGCTGCCATCGGCTCGGTCAGGGCCCTCGGGTGGAAGTCCCAGAACAGGCCGTGGGGGCAGATCAGGAGCTCGGCCCCGCACTGGATGGCAGCCTCGATCGACTCCAGATGGGCCGACACCGCCGTTGCGACCCTGGCCACCTCCCGGGACCCAGGGACCTGCAGGCCGTTGGGGCACCAATCGTCGAATTCCCCCACCTCGAGAAGCTGGTCGCAGAAGGAGATGATCCGATCGCGCTCCGCCATCGGGCGACCATACCGCCAGACCGGCTGCCGGGCGCAGTCGTCGGGCCCCTAGGATGTCCCCAGTGGCCGAGACCGAGAGAACCGGCGCAGCCGCACCAGCGGGAGACGGCGACGTCTTCATCGAGTCGCTGATGGATACCGACCTCTACTCGATCGGGGCCTGGTTCTCCGACACCAATCCTGAGCTGGTCGAGGAGCTGATCGAGCTCAGCCTGGAGATCGAGGAGACCGGCCTGAGGCGCTACTCGGAAGAGAGCGGGGTCGGACTCGAGGAAGCCTTCCGAACGTTGCTGACCGGCCTGGCCGTCCGGTACTACAAGTCGGTCGCTGGGTGAACGGGGAGCAGGGCACGGAGTCGCCGACCGGAGCCCGGCCGGGCCGGTTCTGGATCCTGCTCGCGCTGATCGTCGCCGGAGGGGCTTTGCTGGTCGGGATCATCGGCTTGGCGACCAAGGAGCCATCCAACGAGTACGTGAGGGTCGAGGGAACGACCGATGCCCAGCGGATCTTCGGAGGGGTGCGCCAGCTCGGTGACAGGCTCGGGTTCGGTGATGCCCCGGTCCAGATCCAGTACTTCACCGATGTCCAGAGTATTCCGGGAGGGGAGAACTTCCTTGCCGTGGTCCCGGACCTGGTCGAGACCGAGGTCCGCAATGGCGACGTCCAGATTCTCTTCAGGAATCGGTCGCTCACCCGAAACCCGACCCAGATCAGCTTCTACGGGGTCGAGGCAGCTGCGGCCCAGGATGCCGGCTGGAACTTCGCCTACCTGATGGTCCGGAACTTCGACCTGGCCGAGGAAGCAGGAAGGATCGACGAGCAGCTCCTTTCGGACCTGGCCGAGGGGATCGAGCGCCTGGAGCTGCCGATCTGGAAGAGGGACTTCGAGCGGGGGATCGAGCCAGACAGCGCCACGACCAGGAGGCTCGAGGAGTACGACAAGATCTCGATCGACCTCGGACTGCGGGCCGAACCGGCGATGGTGGTTGCCGGGCCATCCGGCACGGAGGTGCTCCAGGACTCGCCGGGCCTCAACCGGGTCCGCACTGCGATCGAGGCCGTCCGGTAGGTCACTGGGCCTCACCGGTCCGGTAGGGTCACTCCGCTCGGGGCGTGGCGCAGCCTGGTAGCGCGCACCGTTCGGGTCGGTGAGGTCCCCGGTTCAAATCCGGGCGCCCCGATAGCGCCGACTCGGTCGGGTCGGTCCGTCCCTCCGACCTGGTCGGGTCCCTCGCCTTCGCAACGGGCCGGCCGTTTGGCGCTACGATCCCGTCGCCGTGGAGGAGCACCCCGACCTGACCTGGATCTTTGGCTCATCCCGCAGCGGATCCACCTGGCTGCTCCGGATGCTTCGCCACCATCCCGACGTCGTCGGGATCAACGAGACCGGCCTGGGCCACCACCTCGGCGTCTGGCGGCCGATCGCGCTCGCCTGGCAGTCGGTGGAACCACCTCCACTCACCACCTTCAAGGCGATAAAGGAGGACCGTCGCGACTACTTCTTCAATCGGGAGTACGAGGAGGTCTGGCGGTCCGGACTCGAGCGGCTCTTCCAAGACCGTCTGGTCCACCAGCTCGACGGCGACCGACCGGATTGGCGGGACCCACGGACCCGGGTCGTCGTCAAGGAGCCGGGCGGATCGCACATGGCCTCGGACCTGATTTCGATAACCCCCGGGTCGAGGCTGGTCTTCCTGCTCCGCGACGGTCGCGACGTGGTCGACTCCTGGCTCGACGCCTACCGGGAAGGAACCTGGGCCTCGACCGACGGTGCCTACGCGGTGACCCAGGAGGACCGGATCGGGTTCATCCGGTGGCAGGCCGCGGTCTGGAAGTACCGGACGGAGGCGGTCCAGGCTGCCTATGACGCCCATGATCCCGACCGCCGGCTCAAGGTTCGATACGAGGACCTGCTGGCCGATCCCGAGACGGTCGTGCCGGAGATCCTCTCGGTCCTGGACCTCGACCGGGATCCCAAGCTGGTCGCCGCGATGGTCGAGGCCGAGGCCCACCGAAACGTTCCGGAGACGGAAAAGGGCAGCGGTCGGGAGATCAGGTTCGCCAAGCCCGGCTCCTGGCGGGACCACATGACCGGCAAAGAGGTCGAAGCGATGGAGGCCGTGTTCGGGGAGAGGCTGACCGCCAATGGCTACGTCTGAGACCGGCCCGGAGGATGGCAAGGGAGAGGGCGCAGGTCTCTCGGCAAGCGGCTGGAAGGTCTCGATCTTCGTACTGGCGATGGCCAGCCTGGTCACGGCGATCGATCTGACGATCATCTCGGTAGCCCTGCCAACGGTCGAGGAGGACCTCGGGCTCACTCCCTCCGAAGGCCAGTGGGTGGTCAACGCCTACCTGATTGCCTTCACCGTCCTTCTGATCCCCGGCGGGATGCTCGGCGACCGAATCGGCCAGCTGAGGGGAATGAACATCGGCCTGGTCGTATTCGGTGTCGGGTCGCTGATGTGCGGTCTGGCCACGGATGCTCCGATGATCATCGGCGGCCGGGTAGTCCAGGGCGTCGGTGCCGCGATCCTCATGCCATGCATCCAGGCCCTGGTCACCCGGGTCGCCCCGGAAGGAAAGACGGGAACCGCCTTCGGTGTCTACGCAGCGGTCAGTGCGGTCGGGCTCGCCGTTGGGCCCCTGGCGGGCGGGGCGATAGTCGACCTGGTCGCCTGGGAGTGGATCTTCCTGGTCAACCCGATCATCATCGTTCCGCTCCTGATCCTCAACCACGTCTTCCTGCGAGCGGCAGGGGAGGGGATCGATCGCAACAAGAAGCGGCTGGTCACGATGGAGATGCTCAAACGGCCCTCGCTCCGCGCCGGCCTGTTCCTGATCTTCTGGATTCGGCTGCCGTTGATCTGGGTCTTCATCTACTCGGGGATCTACTTCCAGAGCGTCCTCGGTTTCTCCCCGCTCACGGCCGGCCTGGCGATGATCCCGGGAATCCTCGGCATCGCGATCGGTGGCCTCCTGGCGGGCAGGCTCAAGGACAAGATCGGCTGGCGTCCCCCGACGATCGTCGGTTTCCTGCTCGTTGCGGCCTGCCTCGGGCTGGTGGCGGTCGCCCTGACGGTCGAGTCCTACGCCCTGATCGTGGTTCCGATGTTCGTCCTCGGTATTGCCGTGAACCTCGCGACCACCCCGGTCAACGTGCACGCGATCGCCGATGCCGATCCAGTGCAGAGGGGGATGATCTCGGGCACCATGACCGTTGCCTCCCAGGCCGGGAACGTGGTCGGCTCGATGATCCTCGGTGCGATTACCAACGCCCTGATCCTCGGTGCGCTCGGAGCGAAGTACGCCACAGGCGAGGCGGAGAAGATCTACCAGCAGATCCAGCATCCGGCCGACTCCTCGACCCTACCGGCGGCCGAGTTGACCGAAGGGCTGAAGGTCTTCGCCGACAGCATGTCCGAGACCGCTCTGATCGGGGCCGCGATCATCCTCGTGGCGCTGGCGGCCGCCTGGGCGATGAGGATGTTCAAGGACCCGGGTCCCGGAAGCGGGGGCCTCGACGTCGAGCGGGTCGACGAGAAGGAGTCGCTGGCCGGGACCTGAGTCCGGCCGGTCCCGGACTCCCGCTGCGATCGGTATCCCTCAATGGCAACCGAATCAGACAGTTCTTCCGAGCTTCCCGAAGTACTGGTCGCCGAATACCGCAAAGCGCCCCCGGTCGAGCCCGAGATGCCGCTGCTCGGACCTCAAGATCGGGTGATAGCCAGCAAGCCCTCGAATGCGCCGATCGAGGAAGAGACTGCGGCGCTCCTAGCCCGACTGACCCGTGAGCTCGATGCCCTTCGGACGATCGAGACCGGGATGGCCGCAGGCCACTCAGCGGTTGCGATCGCCTCTGTGCACGCCGGACGGGGGGAAGGGATCCATACCTGCATCGATCCGTACCAGACCGCCCAATGGAAGTCGGCCGGACTCGACCTTGCCGACAAGGCGGGTGTACGGGACTACATCACCCTCATCGAGGAGCCCTCCGAACTCGCGCTTCCTGCGTTGGCAGCTGACGGAACTCGGGCAGACCTCGCCTTCGTCGACGGACTCCACCTGTTCGACCACGCCCTGATCGATTTCTTCTATCTGGATCGGATGCTCGAAGAGGGTGGCGTCGTCGTCTTCCACGACACCTGGATGCCGGCGATCCAGAAGGCCGTGGGTTACGTGGTGTCCAATCGCGCCTACGAGCGGATCGAAGGCCGGACGGCCGAGGTGGAGCGTGAGACGAATGTGGCCGCCCTTCGAAAGACGGGGACGGACGATCGGGACTGGTTCTTCGACCGGCCCTTCGACGAGGCCCTTTACGACCCGCCCGGTCAGCCCCCCTCAGACCGGGGCCGGCCCGGGCATGAGGTCGAGTCGCTCGAGTAGCTGACTCGCCTCGGGAGAGGCTTCGATCTCGGCCAGAAGGAGTGCGATCGTGTCGTCGTCCATCTCCTCGCGCCAGCCTCCGACCTTCGCCTTGCGGACCCGCCTCGCGTCCGGATCCTCGAAGTCGTACGCCTGGGGCTGACCGACTCCGGTCCTCGCCTCGACTGCCCGCATCCGCTCTACCGATGCCGCGTCGAGTGCGGCCTGCAGCTCTGCAGTACCCGCCTCGATTCCGAGTCCGGAAACGAGCTTCCCGAATTCCTCGACCGGCTCGGCCTTCAGCCTTTCGTAGGTGGCCACGGTCAGGTTCGGATCGTCCAGGTGGGGCTCCCAGGAGGCCAGGTAGGCGACGATGTTCGGGATCCCGTACTCCGGATCCCGGGCGAACTCGTCGAGGGTCCCCTGAAACCTTCCGTCGTGCCGATTCATGTGGTGGTAGTAGGAAACGAGGACATCACCCGGGCTCCTCACGAGGAAGACCGCCGGCAGTTCGGAGAAGGGACTCTCCCAGGGCAGGTGGCTCATGACGATGAAGGGGACATCGGACCGGTCGCTGTAGCGGTAGTTGTCGGGGGTCTTGGTCGGCTGGGTCTTCCCCTCGCCGTCGGAATTGGGGATCAGTCCGAACATGTTCAGCATGTCGAAACCGCCGTCGAGCCCGTGGAGGGAATCGAGCAGCTGGACGAGGGCGAACCGCATCCAGGTGCGGCCGCTCTTCGGGTGGGAGCAGAGCCAGGCGGTCGGTTGCGCTGCCACGGAGCCCGTCCCTCAGTCCGCTGTCTCGCTGAACACCTGATACCGGCCGAGATCGCCGAGCCTCGTGTTGATGATCGCGTCGGCGACGACCATGCTTGCCGGGTCGGCGGAGACGGCACCGAGGAAGTCCTCGCGACTCAAGACCATCACCACTCCCGCTTCCTTCGCCTCTACCGTCGCCGTTCGTTCGGTGTCCCTGAGCAGGCCGATCTCCCCGAACGAGTCGCCCGGACCCATCGTCCGAACCGACTTGCCGTCCACTTGGGTGTCGAAGGCTCCTTCGACGATCAGGAAGAAGTCCTCGGCCGGCTCACCCTGGGCGACCAGGGTCTCCCCACCCTCGACCCTTCGCTCGACCATGCGGGAGGCGAGGTCCTCCTGCATCTCATCGTCGAGCGGTGCGAAGATCGGCACCCGGCGTACGAGGTCGAGGCAGGACACGCCGCTCGCGAGGGCCTCCTCCGTCTCCTCGATGCCCCGAACGAATGGAGCGAGACTCCCTGCGACGCCCTGGTCGGCCGCGAGTCCGATCGAGACTACCCCGCCGACCGAGACGACGTTGAGGTGGATCGCGAGGCCGGCCCGGGGCAGTGTGAAGCTGTGGAACGAGGCGGTCGGTGCTCCCAGAACGTAGAGCTTGAGGGGGGGTCCGGGCAGGTTGTGGATCGCGATGTTCGCCTGCCCCTTGCCTGTGACCAGGCTCAACATCCGCTCGCCGACCGGGCCCGGGGCCTCCTTGGCCAGGTTCCGGACTGCCAGGTTCAGCTCCGGCTGACCGGCATTCTTGATCGACTCGGTCCGTTCCCTGAGCAGGCGAACCCGCCGGACCGGGTCGGCCTCCTCGAGGGGCAGGGGCACGATCATCGGGGCTACGCTCGCGTTGCCCTCACCTTCACCTTCCTTCTTCTTCGTTGCGACCGGGACCCGCACGGCGATCTCCTCCAGTGGGTAGCCGTTCTCGACGCACCATCGGCGGAGGCCACCGGCCGTCAGGCCGAGGATCACGTCGTTCATCGTCGCGCCGGTCCCGAGGCCACGACCGAGCAGCTTGAGCCGATCGAGTGGGTATTCGAGGGTGTGCAGTTCCAGCGGCATGCCGGACCCCTGGGCGAGGGGACTCGGTGCAACCTCGGTCCGGGCTTTCCGGATCAGGTAGGAGCTGACCCCTGCCGTTTCGGTCGCGGTCTGGCGGATCGCCTCGGGGCTTGAAATGAGGGAGACCACCTTTTCGAGGGGGGTCCTGTCGGCCTCGGCCTGATCCGAGTCGGCCTGGCCCGCCGCTGTCCTGAGCTCCGAGGCATCCGGCAAGGGGGTCGGTGTCCAGGGGGCCGCGTCTTCGCGCACCGGCTCCTCGGTCACGTCGAAGAGCAGCATCGCGAAAAGGGCGATCGAACCCAGTCCGTCTGCAAGGGCGTGGCTCGACTTGACCATCAGTGCGGCGCCGTCGTCGGTAGGGACGTACTGGACCCGCCAGAGCGGCTGCTCCTCGTCGATCGGCGTGGTCATCCATTCGGCCAGCAGTTCGTCGAGCTGGTGACGATCGACCGGCCCGTCCGTCTCGGCCTCGACCACGTGGTAGTCGAGGTCGAAATCCTGGGCATCGGCCCAGACGGGAAGGCCGCCATGGTCAGGCGGGGCGTACGGGAACTGCCTGAACCGCGGTGAGCGCCCCAGACGCTCCTCCACGAGCTCCCTCACCTCTTCGAAAGAGGGGACGGTGCCGTCCGCCCTCTCCTCGAGCCGGCAGAGGCCGATCACGAGGTGGTTGATCGCCCCTCCGAGCTTCTCGGTGTCCGCCTGGGTCAGGAAGTCCACTTTGTTTCCTCTCGGAGTAGCAAGGTTGTGAAGCCTAGCCGAGCCCGTTTCAGCCGGTCCGGGACATCCAGGGGGTTTCGACGTATCGCCGTAGACTCGTTCCCCGTGGAGGCTGGAGATGATCGCGTCGCGAGGATCCTCGCCGAGAGCCCGCTGTTCGGTGCGCTTCCGGTCGAGGCGAGGGATCAGGTCGAAGAACGCCTCGAACGGGTAGCCGTCGAGGCAGGCGACTGGCTGATCAGGAAGGGCGATCCCGGGGACGCCCTCTACCTGGTCGAGACCGGGCGGCTCGAGGTGGTTCGCGGGGAAGGCCCGGACGGATCCCAGGATGACGATGAAATCGAGATCCTCCGTGTACTCGGTCCAGGGGCGACGGTTGGGGAGCTCGCCCTGGTAACCGGAGACCCTCGCTCGGCATCGGTCAGGGCGAGCCGGGACTCGAGCCTGCTGAGGCTTTCATTCGAGGCGTTTCGCGAGCTCATGACCTCGGTCCCGACCTTCACGAGGGCGCTCGTCTCGACCCTCGGTCGGCAGCTCCAGGCAAGCGGTGGGCTGCCAGAGGACCTGCCCGAGCACAAGACCTTCGCGGTCGTCCCTCTTCTCGAGGGGATGGACGTGGCCGCAATCGCCGATGGGGTCAGGCGGGCCTTTGCCGATCTGGGCGGGGTAACCGTCCTCGATCCGTCGGTCGCCGAGTCCGGTGACCCCGTCGCCTGGGGTCACCTCCTCGATGAGTCCGAGCGGCATAACCAGCGGGTGATCCTGGTCGCCGATCGGGATGAGGGGGAGTGGCGGAGGTTCTGCGTGCGTCAGGCCGACCGCCTGGTCTGTGTGGCACCGCCGCGGATGCCCCCGCCCGGGAAGCCGATGCCGAGGCTCCAGGGCTGTGACCTGATCTTCGTCGGTCCGGAGTACCCGGCCGAGGTGGCAGCCGCCTGGATCGAAGTTCTCCGGCCCCGGTCGCGTCATCGGATCGAGGCAGGGGAGGCCCAGGGGGCCGATCTGGCGAGGGCTGCACGAAGGCTCACCGGCTCCTCGCTCGGCCTCGTCCTCGGGGGCGGTGGGGCCAGGGGCTTTGCCCACCTCGGCCTGATCGAGGTCCTCGAGGAGAACGGGATACTCGTCGACCGGATCGGCGGTACCAGCATGGGCGGGATCGTCTCCTCGACCTTTGCGGTTGGACTCGACGCACCCTCCCGTCGCCGGGCGGTCAAGTCGATCTTCAGTAGGAGGGTCCGTCACCGGTACCAGGTGCCCCCCAGAAGTGCCGTATCGAGAACCGATGGGGCGGAGCAAGTGATGGAGCGGATCTTCGGCGACCGGGTGATCGAGACGCTGCCGATCGACCTGTTCACGGTGGCCGCCGACATGGTCGAGGCGGAGATGGTGGTCCAGCGATCCGGACTCGTCGCCGAGGCAGCCCTGAATACCGCCCGGATCCCGGCCTTCCTGCCGCCGGGACAGGACGCTGGCCGCCTGTTCGTCGATGGCGGGTTGATCAGGAACCTGCCGGTCGATGTGATGTCCGACATGGATGAGGGCCCGGTCGTCGCGGTCGAGGTGGGTGGGAGGTTCGAGCCCGACCTGGATCGGGAGGGACACCCGGCGCTGCCGTTCCTCGGGGAGACCCTCCTGCGGTCGGTACTCCTCGGTTCGGCTGCGGCGGGGGAGGGGGTTTCCGGTCGGGCGGACCTCCTGATCGAACCAGAGGTGTCGCGCCTCAAGATGCTCGACTTCGGCTCGTTCGACCGGGCGGTGGAGATCGGGCGGGCTGCAGGCGAGGCCCACCTCGAGGAAATCAGGTCGCTGGTCTCTGGTCCAGCGCCCCGTTGATCGCCTCCAGCGCGCTCGCTTCATTCCCGGCCTCCTTGGCCAGGAAGGCATCGGCCCCCGCGTCCAGCGCTGTCGGTCCGGCCTCCCCTTCGGCCGAGGCAGACCAGACGACCACCGGGATATCGGCCCTTCCAGCCCCGCCGGCGCGGACGGTCCTGGTCAGCTCGATGCCGTCAAGACCGAGCATCTCGAGGTCGGTGAGCAGGGCGGAGAAGGAGTCCTCCGACAACATCGCCAGGGCGTCCCGCCCGTTGGTCGCCGTCCCCACTTCCCAGCCGGCCCGGGTGAACCACTCCCTGCTCTTTTCCAGCCACGCCGCCGAGTCATCGACGACCAGGAGCCGGGGGGCCAGGGGGAGGTCCTCGATCAGGGCGGGTGGCTCCAGCACCCGGAGCACGCTGCCGTCAGGGAGGATCGCGACCGACTTGAACAGGTCGATCGGGGGCAGGAGGTCCGGCAGGGGCATCGTGTTCAATCGGGTCACCCCGACCAGCTCGTCCACCGGGAATGCGATCCGCCGGCCCGAGGAGCGGACGACCTCGGCGTAGCGGGGCTCGATAGCGACGTCCGGCGCCAATCCGCCAATCGTTTCGCGACTCGACAGCGGGACGATCGAGCCGACCAGTTCGACCTCGGTGGCTTCGGGGTCCTCGAGCTCGACTACCTGGTCGGTCTCGATCAGGGGAAACCCGACCGGGTGCCCGCCGAGGCGCGCCACCAGTACCTCGGTCGCGGCGATCGCCAGGGGGGCGCTCATCGTGACCATCGTTCCCGACCCCCTGATTCCGACGATCTCGAGACTTCCCTGGATCGATGCGAGGCCCTCCTGTACTGCGTCCAGCCCGACTCCGCGCCCGGAGATCTCCCCGGCAGACTCACGGGTCGAGAAACCGGGCCTGGTCAGCAGCGCGGCCACCTCGTCCTCGGAGAGTGCATCCGCCTCCGCGGCCGAGATCAGGCCGGCATCGATCGCCTTTCGCTTGATCGCCTCGACATCGAGTCCGGCCCCGTCGTCGGTCACCTCGACCTCGAGTCGACCTCCCCCCGACCGGGCCCTGACGGTGATCCGGCCCTCCTCGGACTTCCCGGCCGCGGTCCTCACCGCCGGTGGCTCGATCCCGTGGTCCATCGCGTTCCGGATCACATGGACGAGTGCGGGCCTCAGGACCTCCATCACCGAGCGGTCGACGTCGATCTCGCCTCCCGAGACCTCGATGCTCGCCTTCCGACCGAGGTCACGACCGAGTTCACGGACGGTTCGTGGAAGGGGATCGAAGGCGAGGGCGAGCGGGACGGTCCGGGCCTCGGCAACTTCCTCGGCGACCTCTCTCGCGGCCCTCTCCAGTTGGGTCAGCGGTCCGGCAGTGGCATCCCTGATCGCCCCCGAGCGCCGGTCGTACTGGCGGGTCTCGATGTCCTCCCGCTCGGCAACTTCCTCCAGCTGGGAGGTGGCGTATTCGACGCCGACCCGGGCGGTCTCGAGCTCCCGGACCGATGCCATCAGGCGATCCAGCTTGGCGACATTGACCCGGACCGTCGTCTCGGCCAGTGGAGTGGTCGGGACATCGACAGGCCCGCCCGGATCTTCAGCTTTCGTTTCAGGCGCGGTGCCTGGTGCGGTCCTCTCGGGTTCGGGACGGTCCCCGGGTCGCTCAGTTGGACCTTGCTCTCGCGCGCCTCCACCGCCGTCACCTCCCGCGGCCGCCGTCAGCTCGTCACAGATCGCAGTCACGTTTACCTCGGTGGGCGGTCCCCCGGTTGCGGCCTCGATGATCACTTCGATCGCATCCAGGG